>DAOWNK010000054.1 GCA_030642635.1 Pirellulales bacterium | reverse complement strand
GTCGGAACCGGTCGCGGCGCGGTGGTTACTCCTACGGTCCAGTTCATGGTTGGTTAGGGGGAAGGGGGAAGGGGGAAGGGGGAAGGCGGAAGGCGGATTTCAGGGTTCCCCCTTCCGCTTTCCTCCTTCCCCCTTTCAAACACCCTTCGCCACTGGTTCCAAATGGTTTCGGGGGGTGCTAACTCATTTTCCAATGCCGCACGGGCGTTTTGGGTGATCGCCATGCGATGCTCCTCGTCGTACGCCAGTCTTGCGGTGTAGTATGCAAACTTCTCGTCGGTATCGCAGAGGTAACCGGTCCGGCCATGTTGGATCATCTCCCGCCAGCCGCCGCGATTCTCAGCGACGACCGGCACACCGGCGGCCATCGCCTCAAGCCCCACGCGCGGCCAGTTCTCCACCGCCTGTCCGTTCGCATGCACCATCGCATGGAGCGTGGCGAGGAATTCCCTGGGTGTCCGGCTTCCGGCCGTCATGCACTCGGCCCAACGTGGCGCCGGGCCGAGCCTTGCACGAACCTCGTCGGCCCAACCGAGCACCTTGGCGGAGATCGGGTGCGGCACCCGGCCGTAAATCTCCCATGTGCGCGGCGAATACTTATCGGCCTCGGGCCGAGATATCCGGCCTATGGTAAACCGCTCGCCCGGCCGGTGCGGCAACGGACGGAACGGAAACTCATCTACATCAAACGCGCCGCGAATGATGTGCCCTTGGTCGTCTTCGTATCCGAATCTGCGCAACTGCGGGGTAAGCTGGTCGTGCTGATAACGGCTTTGAAATACGTGCCGGTCGAACACACCAAACCGACGATAGTGCAACCGCTCCTTCGGAAACAGCCAGTTCATACACCCCAGCCAAACGATCTTACATTGCAGCCGGCGGAAGTGCTCGGCGGCCACGAGGAACTTCGTGTTGCACATCGACACGACCACACTGCCGGCCAAGCCGGGCACGTTTTGCAGGTCGTCGGGATTGCTCGGTGCGGTTCGGCAGCCGATCTTTTCGAGTTTTATCCGCCATTGCGTATCGGCCCGCCAAGTCGGTATCAGCGTAACGTCAAGGTCGAAGCGGCGCCACAGCTTGACCGTATGCCACAGCTCGGTGTTGGCGCCGCCGAGGTTGCTCGGGTATCCGCAGACAAAGATGTGGTCGATCATTTATTCGCTGGCGAACCGAAACAGTTGCGAGAAGTCGGACGAGCGATATGGCCGGTTGCCGTTGGCGTCGGCCAGTTCGTCCCAGTCCGGGTTGCTCACCGGCAACGGACGATACGCATGATTCCAACCGACGATTATGCCGTCGCCGGTTTTAACGGCCTTTTCTCGAAAGACGTATTCGATCCGCCACGCCTGCTCGGCCCGGTCAAGTTCACCAATTCGGAGGAATTCCGGCTTAGCCGTGGCGCCGTCGAACAGCACGCCGGCGGCCGCTGCGCCAAGGAACTCCGCATTGTTTACCGTGCCGATACACTTGCGAATTGCTTGCCACGGCGGGCTGACCACACGGTGCCACGTCAGATGATGCTCGATAAGCGGGATGCGAATTCGCGGCACCGCCTTCGACGCCACGAACTCGCTCGGCTCGTCTTGCCACGACAGGCTGTCTTCCGACATCGTGGTTTGCCGGTTGGCGGAATCCTGGCGATACGTGAGGAACGTGCCGCTTTCGGCCGTTATCAAATCGCCCAATTCCGAAGGCACAAGTAACTCGTAATTCACCGTCACCTTGGCGAACCCGTTGTAGTTGTTCAGCCCTTCGGTCAGATTGTCGAACTCCTGCGGCAGTAGATCGTCGGCAAGCGGCTTGCACTTGGTTCGCATGGCGACGATGTCGGGCGTTCCGGGATACCGTGCCCGAGTGCTGCCGCCGAACTCGTACCCGTCGCCCAAAAGCTGCTCGACCACCTCGTGGCGATCGTCCCAGGCGCACAGCAATGTGCGTTTGGCTTTCATGCCGTCGGGGCCGTAGGTTTCGATAGGCGAGCCGGCGAATTCTTTGAATGTCATGGTAGGGATTGGGGATTGGGGATTAGGGATTGGGGATTAGGGATTCGCCACGCCAACTCTACTCCCTAATCCCCAATCCCTAATCCCTTCTTACGTTATCGTTCCGATCACAGCGATCGAGTAATCCACATTACCGCCGGAGGCGGCCAGTTTGAGGTTCTTGTTCGATGCATCCACCGTCCAGCCGGTTTTGCGGTTTGACAAAAGCATCGGGCTGTCCGTCGGTACGACGACCCGGTCGCCGTCGGCGCCGAACGGCTCGGCCCATTGGTCCGATGCGGCGTCGCCTACGAGCAACTCGCCGACGCTTGTGTTGCGGCTTACAATCAACACCGCCTTGACCTTTAGGAACGTCACGGTGTTTGTATCACCCAGCACGGTCCGTGTCAGGGCGGTCAGATCGAGCGTGGTCGATGCGCCGCTGAGCAACGTTTGCTCTTTGTCGTGCCAGACGGCCTCTGCCTGGCCGTCGCCGTTGCCGTCGAGCAGCCATTGGGCATAATCGAGCCGATCGTTGTCCACCGCGCCGTCGTCCCAATTCCACCCGAGCGACGCTTGGATTTGTCCTTTGAAACTCATGTCACACTCCTGTGGCAAGTTGGACCATGCACTTGAAATCGACGACGAATTGCCATGTGCCGTCGTTTAGTTGACGTTCGGAGTCATCTGCCCGAACCATGTTTATTACCTTGTCGCTGCCGGCCAGGTCGAAGTTGGTGCGATCAAAAGCGGCTTTGATTTGGTGTACGATGGCAGTGCCGTCGTCGAGGTTTTCGTGAAAGACCGGGAATCGCAAGCCGACCTGGTCGATTGCCGAGCCGTCGCCAAAGCGTTCCACCGGCTGGTCGCTTTGCTTCGAGATCACGGCGAACGGCGGCGACGGATCGACACTCATGCCGGTATAGACACGCGAGGCCGGCAACAGGTCGTCCAGCGCCGCGTTGTCCGCCCATCGCTGGTGGATTACTTGTGAGAGGTTCATTTTGGGTTCCTTATAGTGCGAGGCGAGGGGGGAAGAAGAGGGAAGAGGGAAGAGAGAGGAGAGATTCTGATTTCCACCTTCTCTCTTCACTCCTCTCTCTTCTCTCTTCTATTTCCCGCTGTTTCACCGAACTATCTCTGTGTAAATGGATTGCACTTCCCCGATTCGTTCGGCGCCGACGGCGCCGGTTATGCGGTAAAACGTTCCGTCGGGATATTGGATGCGATGGTTGTGGTCCAGCACGAGGTCTTCCTCGAGGAAGATTCGATACCGTGCAACTGTTTGCATCGCTTCGTGTTTAATATCTTCCTTGGTGTCGGCCGGCTGGATTCTTGCACGGATGCCCGTTCTCCACATCAGCCAGGTTGGTTCGGCGGCGCCGCAGTCGCCCTTGGTGTATGTCGCCTTCAGTATGCTGATCGTATCGTCCAGGCCGAATGCCAGCGCCAAGTCGCGCGAGGAGCACCGCCATCGGGCGCCAAGTGTGGCAAGCTGCACGTCGAGTATGGTCCAACGCCGCCCGGCGCCGTCGAGTATGACGTCGCCAAGCCGTGGCGAGTCTTCCAACTCGTTGGCCGGCAGGTGCCATGTTACATCGCAGGCGGTCAGTCGTCCGTCGCTGGGCGCCTTCTTCCACGTATCGTAGCGGTTGCGGACTACTGCTTCCCGCGTGGTAGCGGCACGGCGCAGTGCGTGCGTGATTGTCGTGCCGGAGGAACCGGGCATGGAACCGCGGCGCAGCAACGTTACCGATTCGGCGCCGTCGAGCACCGTGGCGAGATCGTCGGTTGGGTTGAAGTTGAGAGCCATGTTTGTTTGGATAATGATGAGTGAATGGGAAATAAGGTGGAAGGCGGAAGGGGGAAGGGGGAAACTTGAAATCCTCCTTTCCCCTTCCGCCTTCCCCCTTCTCTTTCTACGAATATCCTTGCGAGCGGAACTCGAATGGTTCTTCTCCGGCGAGTTTTTCGTTACACCAATCGACGGTTTTTTGGAGTTGCCCCAGGTAATCGCCCCAGTCGATTTTCTGGCCGTCGATGTTGTAACTCGGCTTCGGCTCGGCGGTAATTTCCGCAATCTGAGCCAACGTTTGTGTCTTGATCGTGGCGATCTGTTCGGCATCGTTTGGCATGGTTTACCTATGGGAAGGGGGAAGGAGGAAGGGGGAAGGAGGAAAGAAAAACTCGGAATTCATAACATCCGCCTTCCCCCTTCCACCTTTCTTTTCATATCACATTTACACGAAACCTCACCACGATCACCTGCCCGGCGGCCGGTGTGAGCCGATACTCGACGAGATACGCCCGTCCGGCGACGGCGAACGCCTCCGCCGCCGAGACGTCCAGCACGTGGCGAAAGTTGTAGCCGGTGTCGTCTACGGTCCAGAGGTCGTCGGTTTGCAGCGTGTCGAATATGACGTCCGCCACCGTCAGCGACACGTCGGCCTGCCCGGTCACGGCTGTTCGGCCGTCCGGATCGTCGCCATCGAGCAAAAAGACCGAATAGGCCGCCGAGGCGATATCGGCCCGCACGATCGCTTGTGCGTCGGCGCCGACCACTCTGGCAAGCATCGTGGCCGAGCCGTTTTTGAACACCGTTGAGTAAATTTCTGTTGCGTTTGCCATTGGTCTGGTCCTGTTTAAGAGAAGAGTGAAGAGAGAAGAGTGATTATGAATTCGGTCCTGTCTCTTTTTCCCTCTTCTCTCTTCCCTCTTCTCTCTTCTCTTTATCTCACCGCCCCCGCCACCGTGCCGGTAAGGAACACTTGCCCGACACGTCCGCCCGCCACGAACGTCTCGCCTGTTTCTGCTCCCGTATGAAATGTCTGTCCTGCCGAAAACCGGTAGGGTCCCGGCGTGGCAATGCGGCATGGAACGCCGTAATTCACACTGGCAAACATCGCAGGTAATAGTGTTGGTTTCATATTTAGGGGCCAGTGGGAAGAAGAGAGAAGAGTGAAAAGAGAAGAGAGATTTTTGTTCCAGACCATCTTCTCTCCTCTCTCCTCTCTCCTCTCTCTTCTCTTTTCTCTTAACTACTGTCTCTCCCGACTACGTGCCGCCAGGACCGCGTCGCTGCGTCAATCGTCGCGGAGACGATCGCCACGGCCGCCTCGCCGGTGGTGAGCCGATTGGCCGGCTCGTCGTATTTTTGCGCGCCGGTCGAGCCGATCTGGAGCATTGCGGTCTCGGCGATCAGGTCCGTGCCGTCGGCTCGCTTAATCACCTGGATTTTCGCGTTGGTAATTCCGCTGGTGATCGGCTGATCGTTTTTGATCCAGATCACCTCATATTCGTCTTTCGAGTTTGTTTCGTCGCGGGTGAAGTGGACGTTCGCCCAATAGACGTCCTCGCTGTCGGCCAGTTCCACCGTTTCGCCGTCGAGCGTGGCCTTCAGATCGCCTTGAGCAGTCACGACCAGGTCGCCTTGCTCGCTGCCGAACTGGAACTCGCGGTGCTGGTCTTGCGGGCCCGCCGAGTCGTGATGCACCACGGCGATGCAGACGTTTCCGGCGGTGAATCCGGTCAGCGTCGATAGCACGTAAGTCCAGTAGCCGGTGTTGGTTGAATCGTTGTCGCCCTTTCGATGCGTAAGACTTGCCGTTTCGGTTGTCAGTGCAGTCGTTTTGAACGTGTTATCCGACCAATCGTAGCTTTTCAGCGCGCCGTCGGTTTGCAACTCGTACAGGTACAGTAGAGCGTCGCCGCCGGCGAGCAAGCCGCCGCCGTCGTCAATCAGTGCGGCGCGGAAGATGATCCGGTCACCGGTTTGTCGAACGTCTATTCCCTTATGACCCATAATAATTTTCCCCACGCGGGGTAAATCCCGCCGCTACACTGCCCAATCCCTAATCCCCAATCCCTAATCCCTTCTTTACTACATCCTTCCTCCGGTCAAAACCCCGCGCCCGACCCGGCCGCTCACCGCCGGCAGACCATCGGGATACGTCGGCGGGAACCTGAACAACGCCGCCGGATCGACGTGAAGCTGCACGATCTCGTCGAACGTTAAAATACGATCCCAGACGGCCAGAGATGCGATCTGCCCATGGTACGTGTAATACGTGCTGGCGGAAGAAATCGAAAACCCGCTGCATGAAGCACCACCCGTCGCAGTGCCGGCGGGAGTTTGCAACTCGCCATCGACGTAAAATTCAGCGGATTGAATATCGGTGTCGCCTAAGCCGTATATACGCCAGACAACACTATGCCAATTGCCGTCTTTCAAAGCCGTCCATACTGATGACGCATAGTAGCGCTGACTACTGCCGAATCGAATTATCGGATACGAATTATTTGGCACCTGCAAAGACAACAACTGATTCCAAGCACCAAAATAAAACGGAATACAAGCGTACTCTTCCAGCGGTTTTACCAATGCGTAAAAAGTTTTTGGGCTGTTTGGATAAAATCGCTCGGAGTTGTCAAACGATATATGATCGTTCACACCGTCGAAATCCAACGCCCAGCCCTTCTCGGTCATTTTCCAATCCGTCGCCGGGTCCATGTTTGTCAACGCACCATGGTTGCCGCAGCCCGACTGGTCGAACAGCGTCAAGCCGGTCGGCCCCAGCGGCATGCGCCACGCGGCTTGCAGGCCGCGCCACAAGTGCGAATGTGCAGACTCGCCGCGTCGGGCGAAGCCTTGTGCGTAGCTCGGAAGTTGTGGTGATGCTGAGATCATTTTTTCAAAGGGGGAAGGCGGAAGGCGGAAGGGGGAACTCGGAATTCATAACATCCGCCTTCCGCCTTCCTCCTTCCCCCTTCTCTTATTGAACTTCATCTACCAACGGCGTCAGTGTAAGTTGATGCGAATTGTTATCACCCTCGAACGCCACGCCGGTTTTGTTTATTACCACCGGGCAGCCGTATCGCGCCGGCGGCGAGAATACGAACGTCTGGGTCTGCACGATCGTATCGGCGTCGGCGGTTACGACCACGCAACCGATCGACAACAGTTGTTTCTTCCACTCGTCCTCTTCGCCGGCCTTATACGCTGCATCCGTGCCTGTCGCACCGCCGGGAAACGTGGTGTTGTTGTGCGACGGCGCCCAATAGACCTCGATTGTGTTGCCTGCGGTGGGCGCCACGTCGAGGTTGATCTCGACGGTCATGGCGTACCGTGCGGCGAACGCCGCGCCCAGGTCGGCCTTGGCGCCGCACCGGCCCGCACCATTGGAGATCGAGGCCAACGTGATGGCGTAATCGCCGCCGGACGCCTTCCAGACGATGTCGGCGCCTTGTTTGACTAGAATTTCTCGGCTCATGGTTCATTCTATGGATTGGAAATTAGGGACTAATTATAACGGCGGATGAGTAGGCGATAGGCGGCGGCGCCGGGCGAGCCCGGCCGCTACACAACCGCATACCACCTACCACATACTGCATACCTTCTACTGCCTACGCACCGCTGCCGGCGCCGGCGCCCGTGCTCTTGACGATATATCGCGGGTTGATTACCGCCGCGGCGCCGCGCTCGCTGGCCTTGAACCGGACGACTATGTCCTGGTTGAACTCGGCCTCGCTGTTCGGCGGCGACTGGGTAACGGTGATCGGCCAGTTCTCCATGTAGGCGAACGCCTTTCTGAAGTCTCCGATGAACCACCACTTCTTTGCGTCGGCCGCATCTTCGCCCGAGGCGACGATTCGCCGGTACGCCAGGCGGCTTTCGGCCACGCGGTAGTTCCCCAACGGGTTGGCCGCGGTGGTGGCAGTCTCGGCGCCGGCGGCGGTATATGTGATCTCCGCGGCGTTGAACACGCGATGTGCCGCATGGCGATACGCCGGCATCACCAACACGGTGGTGGCCTGGACCAGCACCGGCTCGCCCGTGTTCGGGTCGAGTATATCGGCGAACAGTTGCTCGGCCGCGTCGACGTCGGTCCAATCGACCAGCTCTTCGCCGGTTTCGTTGACCCAGTCGCCGTCCGGCGCAACGCCGGTGCCGGTGCTGCTGTAGGTATCGTAATCGGAGCCGTTCCACTTGTAGTTGTTCGTCGCCCCGATCAACAGGTCGATCAGTCGTTTCTCCTTGTTCAGCCCGAGCACCTCGCCGACTTCGGCCGCCCGTTGCAGAATCAGGTGCGTTCGGTCGAAGAAGACGGCCTCTTTGGTGACCGGCACGATAAACCCGCGCTTGGTGGTCTGCGGGGTCTCGATGTAGTCTTCACCGAACCCGAGGTTCGGATACGGCATGCCCGGATGTACTTCGGCCACATCGTCACTGATGCGTCCGACGCCGGGAATCTTTTCACCGTCGAGCCGCGTTGGGATCGTATCGACGAGTTTCGAGACGACGAACGCCTCTTGCGTGTACGCCTCGATGATCTTCGATTGCACCACCTGCGAGGTGATGTTCGAGAATGCGGTCACGTCGACCCCTTCGCCCGCTTCCAGCAAGTGGGCGCCTCCGGTTCGTGGGCCCATCTGCCGCACTCGCTCGCCGCCGAGCGTTACCTCGGCGACCTCTCGGATGCTGAAATCCTCCGCCTTCAGATGCCCTTGTTCGAGGGCCTCCTGGAGATGCTTGACGGTTTTTTCCGGACCGTTTGCATCGTACATTCGCTTTAGTTCACGATATTTGATCGCTCTCATGGTTTGGTCTCCTTGGTTAGTGGTCAGGGATTGGGGATTAGGGATTAGGGATTAGGAAGAAAGAAGGGGGAAGGAATGGAAAACGAAGTTCCAATCCCTAATCCCTAATCCCTAATCCTTAATCCCTTCCACCTACACTCCGCTGGGGCTGCCGCCTTCAACGCCGCCGGTCATCACAGTCGAACGGACGTCGACCAGCACGCTGGTGTTCGCGCTGGATTCACGCCGCGCCACCCGACCGATCGCACGATTGCTGCTGCCGACCGCATCTACCTGCTGGTCCAGCAGTGCAGTGCCGGCGGCATTCTCGTCCGCACCGACCAGGTCGCCAAGCTCGAACGTGCCGCTGGGGCAATCGAAATCGAACACACCGGTGGCGGCCACTCGGATAGGCGAGGTATCGCCGTCGCGGCTCCGCTGCATGGCCACGCCCAGGAAGTTCTCAGCGAACAACTCCTGGTTGGCCGTCTCGCCGCCCTGATCGGCCTGGGCCGAGGCAGGGCGTGCATCGTCGGTCGCCTGGTAAATCAGGTCGCCGATTTCGATTACCGTCGTCGAATCGACGGCCGCTACTACGGGGTTGGTATCCCCGTAACGCCAACGCATTTTGTCACTCATTTTTTGTTCTCCGTTAAGTGGTTAGTGTGGGAAAGGGGGAAGGAGGAAGGGGGAAGGCGGAAGGTCTGAATCCCGAATTTCCGCCTTCCGCCTTCCGTACTCTTTCACGTAATCGCTTCGACGAAACCCTTTGAGTCGAGCCGCGCGGCGGCAGTATCGAAGTGCTGAACACGCGAGAGCGGCCGCCCATCGCTCTGTGTCTGTTGGGCGTTGATACTTCGGACCAATGCCGCACGCTCCTCGACCAGCTCGCGCATCGCCTGCTCGTCTTCTGTGGCCAGCAGCAACTCGATGAACCGGTCGCTTGTAATCGAGCTTGATTGCCGGTCGTCTGCATTGGGGTTGGGCAGTCGGAACTCGCGCAACAGTCGGCGAATTATCTTGTGTTTTTGCTGCATCGCCTCGACCGCCTCAAGTCGCTCGACCTCCGCCCGGAGCCGCTTTAGTTCGGCAGATTGCTCTTGGCGGATTTCCTCGACTGTGAGCTTCACAGTCGGCTTGCCGTCGGTATCAGTCTTACCATCGCCGGCGTTCGAGGCGTTCGACTCGAACAACCCGGCAGTGGTGGCCGGGTCGGCGACCAGGTCGACGCTCTGCACCTTGGTAATTGCCTCGACGACTACCTGGCGTCCGCGTCGGGTGGTTTGTGCCTGCACGTTATGTGAGAAGCCAACATTCTCCGGTGCGTGCTCGGCGTCCCAGACAAGCTGCTCCGCCAGGACGTGCTTCGGGTTGAAGTGGAAATCGGCGAACAGCCCATCGCCGGTGCGGACGGCGACGTTGCGGATCACGCCGATGCGGTCCTGGTAGTCGCGTGGCCCGGTGGGATTGCCCTTCGGATGGTTGACGTTCACCTTGGCGTTTTCGTAGAGTTTCGCGGCGGCGCCGAGCGCCTCGGGCAGATATGTCCGCCCGTTGCGGGATTGAAGCCCGAGGATTTTCACACCATGAATCACCCCCGTCCGGGCGTCGACGCGCATATTCACACCTCGCGAGTCGAAGAACTCTTGCAGCGTTTCGGTCATCGCGTTTCCTTTCTCGTTACAAGGACAAAAAAAGCCTGCCGCAAACCGAATCGGTTCGCAGCAGGCTCTTGTAGATACCCGGTTTATACCAGGCTCTGGTAGATACCAATTAGTTTGTTATTAGGGATTGGGGATTGGGAGGAAGGGATTGGAATTTTGTTTTTCATCCCTTCCCTCTTCTCTCCTCCCTCTTCTCTCTTCTTCCTTCCTAATCCCTAATCCCCTTCGATTCACTTCTCTATCCGTTCCACCTTGCGTCTGATGTGTTGAATCGTACCGTCTTGCACGCTCAGTTCCACGGCGGCGGTGCCGAAGAATCCGCGTCGCAGAGTTTCGGTTAGAATCTCCGCCAAGGCCAATTCGATCTGCGCCACTTTCTTCACGTTCGGTGGTGTTTTGCCGTGTGTGATCATCGAGAGTTATCTTAGCATACGTGGCCGAAATTTCAAGGCTTTTTTTTGGCCACTACAAGTTTCTTGTTACAACTCTGCACACTGTCGATTTAATAACAACGATTGGGGGTGACAGACGTGTGTCACTCAACTACAGGGATTGGGGATTGGGGATTGGAATTTTGCTTTTCATCCCTTCTCTCTTCTTTTTTCCCAATCCCCAATTCCTAATCCCTTCCTCTCAATCCCTTTCTCTCCATCTTAGGAAGCGTTGCTGTTGAGGTATTGATTAGGCAATAAAGCCTGCTCCTCCTCAGGATCCAGCCCATGGCGCATGGCCATGGTTTGCGCGGACATTGCGCCGTTGCGCAGCAGTATCTGATCGGCCTGTGCATCCTTCAGCCGGTCGCGGACGGCCAGTGTCGGGGCGATTGCACGAACGTCGATACTCTCGATCGCATCGTTCGGCAACCGGCCTGCTTCGGCCGCCGCGACGATCACGCGCCGCATCACTTCCCGATCGTCCTCGATCATGTCGTGCTGCAACCGCTCGAACATTTTGACCGCCGGCCCCTCGGCCACCATCGTCGACGAGTAGTTCGCGTTGCTGGCGTCGCTGGTCAGCATGAATTCGGGCATGACCAGCCGGGCGGCAATTGCACGCAGCTCGGCCTGTAAGACTGTTACGTACCGGCCGGCGTCGATCCCTGCGGCCGGGAACTCGTACTCGGTGCCGGACATCGCGTCGAGTATCGTGCCGGGGCCGAAGCGTTGGAAGTGGCTGGTCCGGCCGGTGGCTTGGCTGGTCACGCTCAGGTCGGCCTGGTCCTGGACGAACTGTTCCAGGCCGGCGCCGGTGGCGGCGCGATGTTTTCGGATGATGGCGATAGCCGACTGAATCTCAGCCACTATGCTCATGTTTCGCAGCAGCTTCTCTGCCCGGCGCAGGTTCTTCATCACCGGGTAGAACAGCGGCAGCCCGCGCTTGACGTTTGCATCGACGCCCAGCTTGCGGTGTTGAATCTCGTCGGCGTCTACAAGCCGCCCGTCGACGTAGTAGCCCAGCACGGTCTCGACGTCGCCAGGGTCGGTCTGGACGCCGAACGACGCAGCCGGGTCGCCGGCACGGTCGGTCGGGGTCGCCACCTGGTCCGGCTCGACGAACCGCACGCGGACCGAGCCGTCAGGTGCGACGAACAATCGCAGGAAGCACTCGCCGTCGCGATCCTTCCGCCGGACGATCTCCTGCTGGCGGTTATGCCACCGGTTCGTCTGGATGAACTCGTCGATGACGGTTTGAACGTCGCGGAGGAGTGGTGCGTCGGCGTTTTCGCCTTTTTTCGCAACGGCGCGGTATGCGTGTCCGCTGCCGACGATGTAGCTGATGCGGTTTTCGTGCCCGTTGATTGCGAACTCATTGGTAAGCGCCAGTGTGCGGCACTTGCGGCGAATCTCGGCGAGTTGCTCCTCGGTCGCCAGTGCGCCCGCGGATACCGACGTGCCGGCTGTGCCCAGCGGCGTCCATCGCACGCCGTCCAGATCGTACAGCGCATCGGCCGGGTCGACGAAGTTGTCCCACAGTGCGTCGAACGCTTCGAGCATGTGTCGTTCGAGTTGTGCCACTCGGTTTGGTTTGGTTTGTTGGTTTTGTTGCATGGCTTGGGTTCCTTTCAACTGTAAAGCCGCGACCAGTGGTCGCGGTTGTTCGGGTTATCGATTCATTGCGTGGCGATCCACGACCAGTGGTCGCGGCTTTACACCGTTTTACTGCAAAGCCGCAAGCGGCAAGCGGTTTCCCAATCCGTCGCGGACCTTCCGGCCATTGAGCAGTTCGGCGGCCATGCGGACGGCCATCTCCGTTGCATCCGGTCCGTCGTCGTGGTCGCCGACGGGAAATTCCATAAGCTGCTCGACCAGCATTCGCGTGCCGGGGCTGTCGGTTTTGAACCGCATACGCCGTGCGGCCAGGTATGGGCCGAGCCGGCGGATGCGGACTAATTTATTTACACGGTTCTCGATCGGCCAAGGCCGTGCGGCCAATATCCCTTGCCGGCGGAACTCGGCCTCGAACTGGCCGCCCAGCAGGTCCTGGAACTGGTTCGACTCGACACCGAACACGTCCGGTCGAAATTGCCGATACAGCTCCACGCCGTCTGCGACGATCTGTGGGGTGGGCCGTCGGGCCAGGTCGGCCTCGACGTACATCGTCCCGCGCCGGTCGACGCCCAGCATCACCAGCGCCGAGTAATCGCCGCGACGCGAGTCGACGCCCTTGCTCGGATCCAGCGCAATGGTTTTTACTGCAAGGTTGTCGGGCCAGTCGTCGAACCAGATTGACTCGTTGAAGTAACTTTCCGGCCACTCGCACAGTTCGGGGTTGATTGGTGAGTTCTGTTTTTCGCGTTCGAAGGCGGTGTGTCCGCCCTCGGCCCTCATGCACATAAGCCGGTACAGGTCTTCCACCTCGCCCCAGAGCACCACCGCGCCGGCGTTCATCGCTTCTTCGTTGTCGCGGTAGAACGCCAGAGCGTTTTGCATGTAGCCGGCGTTGGATATATTGGTGTAGATTTCTTCCCACCGGTGCCACAGCGCCATGTTCTCCGGCCAGCGCATGACGGCTTTGAACGACCGCGAGAGCCAGCCGGGCGTGCGGTGCAGTTCCATGGCCAGTGCCTCGCGGTGCAGTGCGGTCGCCAGGTTGACGATGTTCGTCTGCGTGGTTCCAGCCTTCATCAGCGTGCCGTTGAACCATGTGCGCGAGTGGTCGCGTTGTACGGCCGAGAGGATGTGTCCGTCGTTTTGCAGGTCGTCGCAGACGATAAGCGTGGGCCGGTGCGGTCCGCGTCGGCGGCCGCGGATTCGCTGGCCGGTGCCGAACGCCTCGATGCTCGTGCCGTTGCACAATACTATGGCGCCGGTGCGCCACACCGGCCCTTTGCCAACGGCCTGCGGGAAGGCCTCGGCCAGGCGTTGGTTGTCGGTCAGTTCAGCTTTGATGTTCTCCAGGTGTGCGGCGGCCTGGTGCTTTGTGTCGGAGATAATCCAGATGTACGGCTCTCGCCCTTCGACGGCCGCCCGGAGCGGGAATGCGAGCGTTCCGATGGTCGATTTCGCCCCGCCTCGCGGTCCCAGGACGTTTAGTTTGGCGCCTCGCACTTGCGTCATTTTATCGAGATGTCGGCCGAGCCATCGGTGCATCTCGGACGCCGGGTGTGCGAAATGTTCCGGCAGGTACTTATTCGCCCAGGCGAGCAGCCCGGCATGTCCGTTTCGCCCGGCTTGGTAACGTCGCGCCCAGCCGTGCCGGGTGGCGAGTTCTTCGTAGAAAACGTTCAGCAAATCGCCGATTCTCTCGGTGGAAAGCCCGCAATCGAGAAGTTTTGAATTTACTTTCATTGTCGAGCATCCTTATTTTGCACGCCTATCTTTCACCTTGTGCAAAATGGCGTCTAACTGCTTTAAGATGTTCTTGCGATACTGTGGAACCGGGACCTCTTCGACAATGACTTCGGCGAATTGTGTCATAAGCTCCCCGACCTGCTCGACGGTAATCACGTCGGGTCCACGCTTTCCGTATTTCTCCGGGTCGATACGTTCCAAGGCCCAGGCTGCCGCGCGCCAATAACGTTCGCTGCGGGCGGCGTTACGGATATTTTCCAAATATCCGATTTCTGATTGCAGTTCCTTGCGGCGGAGTTGTTCGGCGAACTCCGGATCGCGTTGTGCGGTCCTCCGGATGGTTGAGGCGTCGCAACCGACGTACTCCGCCGCGACTTGCCGAGTGCACCCGACGGCAAGAATGGCCAGAATCTCGCGCCGTTTGTACTCGTCCAAAACCGGTCGTCGTCCGCACTTTGCCACGATGAGTTTCCTTATTGGTCGGGGATCGGAGTTCGGGGTTCGGGAATCGGGAATCGGGAATCGGGGTGGCTGGCGGCAGAGCCGAAGGCGATGCCCCAGCAACTTCGGGGCACCGCTTCGCTTTGCCCCGGCCGCCAACCATTGAATTAGTAGTAATATCAAGGAAAACACAGTGGCGCCGGCGTCTCGCCGGTGGAATGCAAGTGTAGGTGTTGTCACAAATTCCGTCACACCGGCGAGACGCCGGTGCCACTAACTCC
>DAOWNK010000137.1 GCA_030642635.1 Pirellulales bacterium | reverse complement strand
GTGATCACCAAGCGTTGCTACGGCGTGAAGTCACCCGGCACACTCTTCAGCCGGCTGATTCTGGACCTGAACCGGGCCTCGGAAGCGGTCCAGCGGAGCCTCGCCGCGCTACGCGAGATGGCCTCCGCCCTGAAGGCCGTGTTTCTAGCGTTTTGCACCTAAAAACGGAAGAGCCTAAGTTTTTCTATTTAGCCCGCCGTGAATACACGGCGGGTAAACGTGGCGGGCGTTTTCCGCTAGCCCCGGGTGTATTCACCCGGGGCTAAATGCACCGGTGTGACGTAACTCGTGACAACGCCTATACTTGCGTGCTACCGGCGGTACATATTCGTTCAAGGTGTTCGTAGTGACCCGATTTATCGGGTCTACGCGGCTGAACACCGGAAAAGACCGCATGAATGCGGTCACTACGAACCCCTTGCTATCTGTGGCATCTCGCCGTCAGCACAATCCCGGCCAGTGTCAGATGTGGGACGTGCCGTGTGCGGCGGCCGATCAGCTCGGCCACCGCTGGGCCGGCGCCGCCGGTGAGAAACACCGCCGGTTTGCCGCCGACGTCGTTCGAAAGCCGATCGATAAGCTCGCGGATACCGCCCACGGCGAGCCAATAGAGGCCGGATTGCATGGCCGTTGTGGTCGAGGCGCCCAGCGCCGGCGGCGGTGCGTTCAACTCCGACATTTCAATCAGCGGCAGCGACTCGGTGAACATGTGCATCGCCCGGGCGGACATCTCGATGCCCGGCATGATGGCGCCGCCAAGGAACGACCCATCCGCCGAGACCAGGTCAACCGTGATCGCCGTGCCCAGGTCGATGATGATCGCCGGCCGGCCGGCCTCGCGCAGACGGTTCCCCGCCACGGCGCCCAGCAACCGGTCGACGCCGACCATATCCGGCCGATCCAGCTTAACGTCGATCGGTAGGTCGCCGGCGGACAACAGCGTCACGCGGTCGGCCGGCCGATGCTCATGCAGCCAATCGACCAGCCGCGTGGCCGCCGGAGAGTTTACGCTGCCGATCCACCAGGAGAGTTTTTCCGTTGCGAGAGTGGCCGATTCCAGCCACGAGGCGATCCGGTCGAACTGCGGCCGTCGGCCGTCGAGCGATAGCGTCCGCTGCGGCTCCGGCGGCGTGTCGCCGGTGCTCGTGTCGAACTGCCCGAGCTTGATCCGTGCGTTGCCGATATCGACGGCGATTAGTGTAGGAGCAGGCATGGTTATTTTATTCGTGAAGTTACCACGATTCCGCACCGGTATCCAGCTTAGTGGTAATCGTTCCGAGCAGTTCGTTCAACCCGGAGCCGGTTACGGCCGAGATCAGCAGCACCGGCCTGCCCAGCTCTGCGGCCAATTCGTCACGAACCCGTTCGGCCTCTGGCAGATCGGCCTTGGTGACCACAACGATTTCCGTCCGCCGCCCAAGTTCTTCGCTGTGTTTTTCCAACTCACAGCGGATCGCCCGATAGTTCGGCAGCGGCTGAGAACCGTCGGTCGGTGCCGGCTCGACTAAGTGTATAAGGATACCGGCACGTTCGATGTGGCGTAGAAACTCGTGTCCCAGCCCCGCACCGGCATGGGCGCCTTCTATCAGGCCGGGTATGTCGGCCATGATGAACGAGCGATTGCGATCGATCTGCACTCGGCCCAGGTTGGGATATTTCGTGGTGAACGGATACGCGGCGATCTTCGGCCGTGCACGCGACAGTCGGCTGAGCAGCGTGCTCTTGCCGGCGTTTGGCCTGCCGACCAGTCCGACCTGGGCGATCACCTTCAGTTCCAAACGTATGGTGCGTGCCTGGCTTTTGCCGCCTGGTGTGGCCTGTCGCGGCGCCTGGTTGGTGGCCGACTTGAACCGCGTGTTGCCCTTGCCGCCCTTTCCGCCGACGGCAACTACAAGGCGATCTCCGTCGGCCGTCAGGTCTTTAAGCACATGTCCGTGCTTGGCGTCGAAGACGACGGTTCCCGGCGGCACTGGGATTATCAGATCGTCGGCCGAGCGGCCGTGGCGCTGCGCACCGCCGCCGGGCCGACCATTTTTGGCCTTCCAGTGCTTGCGATGCGCCAGTGCGCTTAGGCTATCGACGCCCTGGGATGCCGTCAGTACGACGCTTCCTCCGTTGCCGCCGTCGCCGCCGTCCGGCCCGCCGCGCGGCACGTATTTTTCACGTCGGAAGCTGACGCAGCCGTCGCCCCCCTTGCCCGACTCTACGTGGATTTCGACTTCGTCGACGAACATTTGAAAAAGCCGCTTGCGAAGCCGCAAGCGGCTGATTTTTGTCAGATAGAGACAGGCTCGACCACGTTGATCCGCCGGCCGCCGCGGTCGAACTGTACGTGTCCGTTGACCAGTGCGTAGAGTGTGTAGTCGTTCCCCTGCCCTACCCCTTTGCCCGGGTGGAATTTATTGCCGACCTGCCGGACCAGGATATTGCCGGCAATTACCTGTTGCCCGCCGAATCGTTTCACGCCGCGTCGCTGCGCGTTACTGTCGCGGCCGTTTCGAGTGGAGCCTTGTCCCTTTTTATGTGCCATTGATGTTTCCTACCGTTATGACATTGCCACTTTCCGTAAACGCACCGTGCAAGCCCCAATACCGTTGAATTAGTGGTAATATCAAGGAAAACACAGTGGCACCGGCGTCCCGCCGGTGATGCATAAGCATAGGTATTGCTTCGAGTTACGTCACACCGGCGAGACGCCGGTGCCACTGATTCTGTCCACTAATTCAACGGTATTGGGACAAGCCCGGCCGCTACACTCCCACTTTTCTAACGATAAACCCACTCGTAGTCAACCTCTCCGGGAAACCCGTAGTGGATTTCTTGCTCGTGCTGGTCATATTCGTCGCCCGGGCGCCAGAAATTCAGCTTTAGTGTCTTTTGACGCAACCGGCGTCCGGTGCCCAGCGGATCGCCCTTTTTCAGCTCTCCCGGCTCATCACGCCACCGATAGGCGTTAGTCAGACCCCGGATGTAGACCGAGAATCGGTCGATTTTCGGGTCGAGGTCTTCCCAGGTCGCCACGCCCCAGACCGTCTCCCCGACTGCAATCTCCCGACACATCTCTACCGAGTTATAGAATCGACGCTTGGGGTCTTCACGCAGCCTGATCGGTCCCATGGCGACCGGGATGACGCGGTCGGGGTAAACCTTGTTAAACCCGTCGCCCCGGGCGACCGACTCGCGACCCTCCAGCAGAAACTCCGGAACAAAGCGGATCGGACGGTCTACCGGCTTGACCCGATATACTTGCTTTTTTTCGAAGGTTTCATACGGCAGATCGACGTCACGGACCGGTGCGATCATCTTGCCAGG
Organism: Pirellulales bacterium; assembly: GCA_030642635.1. GTDB lineage: Bacteria > Planctomycetota > Planctomycetia > Pirellulales > Thermoguttaceae > DAOWNK01. The sequence goes on along the minus strand of DAOWNK010000137.1, from coordinate 5,030 downwards.
GTTGGTTACCGAGTAGACCATGTACCAGACCTGCTTACGCCGCATCTGCCCGCTGGGCTGCGGCTGGTCGATCCAGATCATCCGCAACGGCTTGAATTTCAACGCGAGCGCCCAGACCTCGTGCCGGTAGGCGATGTCTTTGGCCCAGTCGAAATTCGGATCGAACGCCAGCAGCTCGACGATATCGTGCCGGCTGACGGCCTCCGCCTCTTTCGGGGCCGTGTCGACCGACTTCATCACCCACGGGGCCAGTTTCTTGTACGGCGAGGGTTTCGCTTCCTGGCCGACCACGCCCCAGCAACTCAGGACCGAGGCGACCACAACCCCTATACAAAAATGTCTCGATAGATTCATTCTGCGCATAGTTCACCACTTGCCTTATCTTTTTAGTATAACCACGACACCGGCTTGGAGTCAAGCAGCAGGCTTACCCCGACAGCAGGGGTTGGCGGTCGGTTGTCAGCTATCGGCTATCAGTTTAGCCGCCGCGTCTACGCGGTGTGCTTTCCCGGCGTGGACGCCGGGGCTAAACATGTAATTTCTTACGCAACCATCACAGCCGCAACAATCTGCGGTGTTTTCGCAAGAATTTCCGGTCCAGGTGACATGCACGTTAAGACCGTTGCAGCCAATTTACGATATCTGGGCTATAGAAGGGGAATAGGAAGAGTACCTTTCCCACGGCGGCGTTGGTCGTCGGACCGGATAATTGGGGTAGCCGATCCGACGAAAGTGAGTGCCTTGCCGCCGATCCGAGACAGGACTGCTCGTGTGCGTGCCTTGCCTGGAAGACGGGTTTCGCTTTCCCGTGGCTTCTGGGTAGCCAATCCAGACAAGGCTCCAACGCATACCGGCGGTCCTGTTTTCGCGCGCCGCTTGCGGCTTCGCAACCTACTTCTTTAACTCCAGCGCCGGTTCGTCGTCCTTCGGCTCGGGCATTTGCGGTGGCGTGCCGGAGTCGATCAGCATATAGCCGGCCCAGAAGAACGGATGGTCGGTCTTGGGCGCCTCGTCGGTCGTGTTGCGTTTGATACGCGGCTCGGCGTCGATGTCCAACTGCGAGCCGGCCGTAAGGAACACGGCGCGCTGCCATGCCTCGGCCGCCGTGGCGTGCGGCAATTCCTGGACGAACTCGCCGACCAGGTCGAAGCTGCTCCGGCCGCCGGTCCGCCAACGGCTCAGCAGTATCGTCCGCACTCCGGTAGCCATCAGCCCGCAGGCCGACAGGAACATCTCGCCGCCGGGCATGGGACCCAAGTTTTTAAGCGAGCTTTCGGCGGCCGTGTGGTAGCCGGGCAGTATGATCTCGTCCGGTCCGCCCCACGGCAGCGCGAGCCACTCACCCAGCGAGCCGCCGGCCTTGTTTCGTTCGCTCGGCACGGGCGCCCAGGCGTATGGTCCGCCGTCGGACGGATGGATGTCGTCGAGCACAAGGAGCCGGTCGAACAGCGCCCCATAGACGGCCGACGGGCCGGGCAGCGGCGATTGCAGCGCGACGGCCTTCGGCACTACCTCGGCGAGCCGATCGAATGCGGCCCGGGCGACCGATTCGTTGTCGCGTGGATATAGCCGGCCGACGACCACCGCCGTCGAGCCGGTCGGGCTGCGTCCCCGGCCGGTCGCCACGGCCAGCGAGGCGGTCGGCACGTAGCGAATGCGGAACCGGGAGATCAGCGGCAGCAACTTCCCGTCGGTCTCTACTTGCAACGCCTCGAACGGCACGTACCACGTCACGCCGTCCGGCACGATCACCAACTCGTCGAACTGCTGCGAAAAATCCGCCTTGGAACCCTTCAGGATCATATCGAGGACCACTTGGGCCGACTGCTTCCATTTAGTCTCCGAGAGATTTTTCAACGACAGCTCGTGGTTCGATTGGAAGTGGCCCATCTCGCGCAACAACTTTGTAATCTGCCGGGCCAGTGCGTCCGGCGAGTCGATTCGCCAGTAGTTGTACTTCTTTTTGTTGAGCAAAAATCCGTACAGGCTGCTCCTGGTGGCGAACAATGCGAGCATGGCCTGGCCGTCCGGCAGCGACTTTTGAATCTCGCCGGTCGAACGCAACGGCGGGAAGACCAGCGATGCCGGCTCGCGGCGGACGGCCATCTCGCGCAGTATCGCCTCACGCTGCACGCTGAGGGCCGCCAACGCGGCAAGCTCCTTGCCCTGCGCCCGGAGCGCATCGCCGTCGGCCGGCGCCAGCGGCATTGCGTCCAATCGCCCACGCAACGCCCCGGCCTGCTTCGAGAGTCGGTCATACGTCGGGTATCGTGTCAACAGATCCTGCCGCAGGAGTTGCGATTGTTTGTCAAGCTCCTCCGTTGGACCCTCCAGTATCCAGCGGAGCGAGAGCAGCCGGCCGCCGAACGCCAGCGAGCAGAAAAACCTATGCCGCCGGGCACAATCTGCAATCTCCAATGCCCTCTCATGCGCCTTCCGCTTCAACGACACCTCGAACCAATGCTCGATAGGCGCTTCGTGCGGGGTCACCAGCACGGCGAACGATTCCATCGCCTCGAATGCCCAGTCGTCCGGCTGCGGATCGCGGAGCACGTTGGTGTAAAGGTCCATCGCCACTCGCGGGCTTATCGCTCCGCCGGTGTACAGACCGTCGGCAAGCGATATGCGAAACAACCAGTGCGAACCGTGGCGCATGTACTTCATGGCCGCGGCCAGCGCGGCGTCGCCCTCGACAATACGCTTTTGTTGGAACGAGACCAACGAGTTCAAGTAGTTCCACCGGGCGCCGATCCGGCCTGCGCTCATATCGCGTCGTCCGATGGTTGCCTGTGCGTCGCCCAACAGTCCGGCGGCCTGTTTGGTTTGGCCGACCACTGCACAGTTTTCGGCCGCCGAGAGCAGCAGCGAGGCGCGAAGCTGCCGGAGGTCTTTTACCTTGGCCCACTGTGCGGCGACCGCCAATGGCCGGTATATCCCCTTGCGATTGGCCGCCAGGTGCGTCAGCGCGGCATAGCGAAACGCCTCTTCCAGTATGCCGGCGTCCGGGTAGTTTACCGCCGCGTAGGTGGTTTCCTCGAAGAACTTAGTTGCGGCCGTATAGTCGCCGCGCCGCAACGCCAGCCGGCCAAGCTCCAGCAGCGCCGGGCTGGTCAACGGATGGTCGAACTCCCCGGCCGCCGACACCGAGCGGGTCAGGTACGGCAGCGCCTGGTTCTCCTTTCCGCCGGCCAACAGTGCAACGCCAAGCTGCACGTTGATCCACGCCTCGGACCAATGGTTCGGCGGTCCTGGGCGCCGTTGCAAGGCGGCGATCAACTCGGCCGTGAGCGGGTCGTGCCGGCCGATCGGCCCGAGCAAGCTCGCCCGACGCCGAATTGCAAGCGTTGTGCAGCGGACGATCTCTTGCACCTGTATCGGACACAATATGGCCTGCTGAACGACCCCGCCGCGTTCGATTACGTCCTTGTGATCGATGCGCCCCTGGCCGATGAGCATGGAGGTCGGGTAGTGCCCGAGCCTTGCACGCCGGAGGCTGGCTCCCCAAGGTATTCGCACCCTGGTGGACGCCTGGCGAATCGTCGTCGGAAATTTCACGCGAATCATCCAGTCGGAGAAGGCCACATACAACTTGACCGCCGCCGTGTAATGCTCCAGCGCACGGCTTAAGTGGCCCATCTGGTAGTAGCACTCGCCGACCATCGTCTCGTAGCAGATCGAGTCGATCCATCGCGACTGCGGCGTTTTGATAGCACCGCGGCCTTCGTACTGAAAGTCTTTAAGCGCGTCTTTGTACTCGCCGTCGTAGTAGTCTAAAAACGCGGCGTGGTAGCCGAGCGACGGTATGTTGCGATCGCCCTGCGCTCGGGCTGCATCGGTCCACAGCACCACGGCTGCGATCAGGCTGCATCCGGCCAACCGGCCGGCCAAGACGCGACGTGCCTTCATCTCGGTTCCTTTGGCTGCTAGCTCGTAGTGACCGCATTCATGCGGTTTTGAACAGCCCCGATAAATCGGGGCACTACAAACAGATTCCTATTCATTATGATCTTACGCTGATAGCAAAGCAATAAACGGCCTTCCTAAAGTTCTATGACCCCGGCTGACGATAACGATCATAACGATTGTGCCGAGCGCAATGGCCGCGCCCCAGGGGGTGCTTGGGTAAAATGCGTAAAATACATGTGGGTTTGGCGCCAAGAGCCAGAAATAAATGGAGGTGGCCTATGAGAGCCGCTCTGCTGGGTTTGGGATTGTTGATCGCCGTCGGTACGACCGGGTGCCAGATAGACGTAGGCGGCCAGACGTTGCCCAGCCCGTACTACATGTCCGACGACGTCCAATATTTTCCGCCGGGGCCTGAATTCAAACTCGCCCGAGAAGCAGCCGCAATGAAGGAATACGCACAAGAGGCAGCACTGCGGCGATAATTCTCAAGTCACGAGAATCTAAGCAAAATGCCCGAGTTGGAACTCGCACAAAACGCCCAGCATTGGGTGAACGTCGTGCTGATTTGGGTCGGCTTCGGCACACTGGCCGGGTTGTTGGCCAAGGTGGTCTTGCCCGTGCAGGAGCCGACCGGACCGGTCCCCACACTGCTGTTGGGGATCGTCGGCAGCGTGATCGGCTTGCTTGCACTCTCGTTTTTCTTAAGCGACAGGCAGCTTAACCCCGTCAGTCCGCTGGGATTCCTTGCGGCCACCGCCTGTGCGTTCGGACTGCTGATGCTCTATCGCCTGATCTACGCCTGTCTGCCCAAGACAAAAAGGTAGGCGTAGATAGTAGGCGGTAGGCGGCCTGGGCCTTCGCCGCTTGCGGCTTCGCAACTTCTTCGTGCTTCTTGCCGCCGTTATCCCTTGACCGGCGTTATTCTGTATGCCATAAATGCCACAAGCAGCAAGAGATATATACTATATACATGGTCACGGTAACATACTGCACTTTCTGAGAAATGAACTTTGCTACGTGGCCAACGCCATGAGGCTTTTGGCCAGGCCGATGATTTTTCGTGGGAGCAACCATATGTGGGTAATCGTCGATAATTCGTTTCGGAGAATCTGCTGGCGCAGGGC
>DAOWNK010000273.1 GCA_030642635.1 Pirellulales bacterium | reverse complement strand
TCAAGCAGGTTGTCAGGCATAGGGGATTGGGGGCTGGGGGCTGGGGGCTGGGGGCTGGGGTTGCGAAGCCGCAAGCGGCTCAAGGTACTGACACTTGCCCCCCAATCCCTAATCCCCAATCCCTAATCCCTTAAACTGAACTTCCGGGTCCACGTGGTCGCATGGGATGCACTTTCGCTCGAAGTAATAACCAATCCGGTCGATCGATCCCTGGTCGACCAGCTTTCCGCAACACAGCAGGAACGCGTGCTCTGCGTGCCGCAGTACCGGCAGGCTGTGCGTGATCATAATAACGGTGGTTTTCCGATCGGTGAAGAACTTCAGCGCCTCGAATATTCGGTCCAGTGCCCCGACGTCGATGCCGCTGTCCGGCTCGTCCATCAACACGAGTTTCGGTTCCATGGCCAGTATGCTGGCCAACTCGACACGTTTCCGCTCGCCGCCGGAGAGTGTTTTGTCGACTGCCCGGTCGATGTATTTCTCTGGGTCGAGGCCGACCTCGTCCAGCACCTCTCGCACCCTGTTTTCGCTGTTGTTCTTTGCGGCGGCCTGGATGAACGTTCGGACCGTCAGGCCCTCGAACCGAGCCGGCTCCTGCCAGGCCAGGGTGATGCCGCGTCTGGCGCGCTCGTCGATGGACAATCCACGCAACGATTGGCCTTCGAAGAGCACATCGCCGTCGAAGTCGGTGTAGCCGGAAAGCCCCATGATGAGGTTTGCGGTGGTCGACTTGCCCGCACCGTTTGGTCCGATCAGTGCGTGTACGTGTCCCTCCCAGACGTCGAGCGAAAGGTTGTTCAGTATCCGCTTGCCGCCGAGCCGCAACGAGACGTTTTTAAGCTCGAGGATGCTCATACTCTATTCGACGTTGATCTTGTTGATCTTCACCCGGGTGAACAACTGCCGGTGTCCGGTTTTGCTTCGGGAGTTTTTTCGCCGGCGGAGTTTTTGCACGACCAGTTTAGGACCTTGGCTGATCGAAAGGACCTCGGCCGAGACGGTGGCCGATTCGAGGACCGGCCGGCCGACTTTCAGTCCGTCGTCGTCGCGATAGGCCAGCACCTTGTTGAACGTAAACTCCCGGCCGCCGGGCAACTCACGGTAATCGACGTCTAATTGCTGACCTTCTTCCACTTTGAACTGTCGTGAGCCGTCTTCGATAATTGCGTACATATCATGTCCTGTATGGTTTGGTAATTCCAGTAATCACAAAGCCGCGACCGTTGGTCGCGCCAATACCATCGACAATTTATATGTGGCGCGACCAACGGTCGCGGCTTTGTGAACGTTAGTAAACCCTTTAGTTTAGCCGATATCCCGGCCGGAATTCAAGCCCTACGACTTTGAGAATTTCACTTCCCGGCCTTCGGCATCCTGGCAGTCGATCTCCAGGTGCTCCGGCGGAACCCCTTTGACGCCAAGCACTTGCACCGTCAGATTACATTCATCTTCGAGCCGCGCCAACTCGTGACGCTTCTTGTTGTTCAGGTAATCGGCCACCTCCAGGGCTACGTTTACCGTAATCCGGGCGACCTGCGTCCACCGACCGGCAAGCATGAGCAACCGGATGACCTCGATAGCCATGCTTTCGGGTTTTTTGACCAATCCTGTCCCGTTGCAGTACGGGCAATCGGTGAACACGCTCCGCTTCAGGCTCGGTCGGATGCGTTGCCGGGTCATCTCTATCAGCCCGAAGGGGCTGGTGCGCAGTATTTTGGTTCGTGCCCGGTCTCGTTTAACCGCGTCGCGCAGCGCCCGTTCCACACCCCGGCGATGCTTTTCCTTGCGCATGTCGATAAAGTCGTTCACAACCACCCCACCGAGGTCGCGTAGCCGAATTTGCCGAGCGATCTCATTGGCGGCGTGGATGTTCATCTGGTAGGCGGTATCCTCGGCCGAACCATCAGTGCGGAAGCTGCCGCTGTTGACATCGATGGCCACCAGCGCCTCGGTCTGATCGATGACGATCGACCCACCGGTTTTAAGCGGCACTTTGCGGTGATACATCTTGGCAATCTCATCGTCCAGGTGGTACTTATGGAACAAGGGCTCCTTGCCGTCGTAAAGCTTCAGCCGATTGGCGTACCTGGGCATGACGAGCTGCAAGAATTCCTTCGCTCTTTCGTATGCCAACGGCTCGTCGATGTAGATCGTATCGACTTCCGCGGTGAATATATCGCGGATGGTGCGGATGATCATGTCGCTTTCTTCATAGATGTCGACCGGGCCGGGCAGCTTCTTGATGCGCCGAACGATTACCTTCCACAACCGCAGCAGGTACGCTAGGTCGCGCGAGAGTTCCCGCTTGGTCCGGTCGGTGCCGGCCGTACGAACGATGAAGCCCACTCCTTTCGGCGGGTTAAGCTCCAACATGATCGAGCGTAGCCGACGGCGAACCTCATCGTCATCGATTTTCCTTGACACCCCGATTCGGCCCAAGGCGGGCATAAGCACCAGGTACCTGCCCGGAATGCTGATATAGGTCGACAGCGTGGGGCCTTTAGTACCGATTCCTTCCTTGATGACCTGTACGAGCACCTCGTCGCCACGGCGCAAGATATCTTGGATAGGCGGCTTTATCCGAGGCCGGCCGCCGCGATAAGCGCGTTGCCGCGGCGGTGCGTCGCCCGGGCCTTCCTCGACCTCGTCGGCGGTAACCGGATCGTCGATGGTGCGTCCGCCGCGGCGGTTCCCGTCGGCGCCAGTCAGTTTGCCAGGGTCGTAGCCGCCCTGGCGGAAGTATTGCGGTTCGACGTCGCTGATGTGCAAAAAGCCGTTCCGGCCGACGCCGAAATCGACGAACGCCGCCTGGATGCTCGGCTCCAGATTGACCACGACACCCTTATAGATATTTCCGACGTAACTGTCTTGATCGGCCCGCTCTACGTAAAGTTCTTCGAGAACTCCGTCCTCAACGATTGCAATCCGGCATTCTTCCGGCTGCGATACGTTGATTAACATTTCCTGTTTCATTGTAATCCTGTTTCATTGTGTTTGTATTTTTACTGCGGTGCGAGTCAGGTGGACGCCGTGGCGTTCCACCTCGTCAATCCCGAGCACCGCAAGTACCTCGCGTGGTGATGCACTGCCGCTGCTTTCGGTTTTTAGCCGCATGGTCAGCACCCCTTCGCTAAAAGTCAATTTTTCCAGGCATCGGCGCAGATCGACCGGCGCCCGCCCTCTTGTGCGTTGGATCATGCATGATGATCCGGCCGTCAGGCGGTCGATACGCTCGGCAAGGCGCTGGCCGTACGGCATTCGAATCGGCACGCTGTACGAAACACTGCCGACCCTGGCCTTCTTGCTGCCGGCCGGCAGGACCTCTACCGAAGTGAACGCCAATCCCGGCACGGTTTGCCGGGTAATCCGGCGGAGCAATTCTTCCGCCGTGTACGGTTCAGCCAATTCCAACTCCATTACTTCGTCAGTCCCTTCAATTCCAACGGCCAGTGCCAAAGGAAAGGTCATGCGCGGTTTTGGGTGAAACCCTTGGCTCATGCCCAACTTCAACCCGGCGCGGCGAAACAGCCGCTCCATACATCGCATCAGGTCCCGATGTCCAATCAGTCGCAGGTCGCCGTGCTTACAAAAACGAATACGTACTCGTTGTCTGATCATTGTTTTCCGTTGAATTAGTGGTAATATCAAGGAAAACACAGTGGCGCCGGCGTCCCGCCGGTGTGATGTAACTTGAAGTAATACTCATACTCATGCACCACCGGCGAGACGCCGGCTCCACTATGTTCCGCCTTCCACCTTCCGCCTTCCTTTCATTCCGCCGTTGCCGACACGAGTTTTTTCAACTCGTCGCGGAGGTAACTCTTTATCTCTCGGGCGTTTTCCATGGCCATAACTCGCTCGGCAACGGCCCGACACTTCTGGGTTGTAACGTGCCGGCAGACGTTTTTGATTTCCGGTATTGCACTTGGCACGACACTGAAGTTGCGTAATCCCAGTCCCAGCAGGAGCATGGTGTAGATCGGGTTGCCGCTCATCTGGCCGCACAGGTTAATCGGGATCGGTTTGCCGTCCGCCGCTTCGATGGCCGTGCGGATCAACATCAACACGGCAGGGTCCGACGAGTTGTACAGCCCGACCACGTCCTTGTTGCTGCGGTCGACC
>DAOWNK010000310.1 GCA_030642635.1 Pirellulales bacterium | reverse complement strand
GATGTTCACGACAAGCTGTGCCAGACGTGCGACGACATTTCATTCGGGCTAATCCCCACCCGATGGGAAACGTCTATCATCACCGAAATCGAAAACGCGATGGACGAGGCGTGGTGCGAGTGTGAGGAAGACCCCGGCATCTTCTGCACGCCGGAGATCATCGCATGGGAGGAATCGAGGGACGGCTCGGTCCTGTTCAATATGCCGTATTGTGTAATTAAAGATTATGACCAGGGTAACGACCCGATTGTGGCGATTGAAGTGTTCACCGGCTCGCTCAATGGTTTTTACGGCAGTGGTTTCACCGGCAGGGTTTTGACCGGCATACATCTACTCGGGCCAACTCAACATCACAACACCGGTCATCTACACCAGCGGCACCTGCGTCGAAGAATGCCCGGAATAGCCAGAACAAATTTATGTGCACCACCTATCCTCAAGAACACCTACCAGTACGACCCGCAGTCCATGTTCTGCCGCAATCACAAGTTTGCCTGCGCCGCAAATTTCGTGGGTTCCAGCAGAACGTTTGCCCCTCCGTCCCCATGATCCCTCCCCTAACCATCATGCGCTACTGCGGCCACCGCGATCTGGCCTGGCCCAGCAACTACTCAAACGACCACGCTACCGGCTGGACCTGGGGTATCAAAGTTGAGTATCCATGAGATGATCCGGCAGAAGTAGAAACAGCGTCAATCCAACGTGCCAGCCCATCAATTCCGATCCACTGTCTTTCCAGATCACCGGCCGGGCAGAAATTCGGGATGCTGTAACTCGTGTGCTCACAAGACTTTACAGACACGCTCGGGGTTTTCTGCCTTGTCTACGGTTTTTGCCATTGACATCTACGGCTTAAACGGTAGAATGTGGGCGTACTTGACGTGTCCGTAAAGATTGGCCGAGAAGAGAGCGATCATGGCCCGACCGGCAGACGACCATCCGACGCCCGGCGAACTGGCGGTGCTGAAGATTCTTTGGGAGCAGGGGCCCTCGACTGTCCGCGAGGTGATGGAGGTGCTCAACGAGCAGCGTCTGCGGGCCTATACGTCGGTGATGAGCCTCTTGAATGTGATGACCGACAAGGGGCTGTTGACGCGCCGGCCCAAAGGTCGGGCGTTCCAGTACGAGGCAAGGGTCGCCCGGGAAAAGACGTTGGGGCACCTGGTGGAAGACCTTTTGGGTCGGGCCTTTGAGGGCTCGGCCAGTGCACTGGTGGCACACCTGTTGGACCGGTCCGATCCGACGCCGCAGGAGATGAAAGAGATTCGCCGGGCGATTAACCGGTATCAGAAGCAACGGGGAGAAACGTGATGTGGCTTTTTGATGTGTTTTGCGAACCTGTTTGGCAACGACTGACTTGGAACCTGTTGCACTTTCTCTGGCAGGGATTAGTTGTGGCGGCAGCGCTGGTGGCGCTAATCTGGTTGTTTCGGGTGCGTCAGGCACAAGTCCGCTACGGGCTTTGCCTGATAGCCATGGTCGTGATGGTGGCCTGCCCAGTTGTGACGTTCACGGTAATGGAAGTTGGGATACCGAAAACTGTTGCGTCTGGCTCCGCGGGAGCCGAACTGACGATCGGCCATTTTTCTGAGCATCAAGCCGCGCTTTCGGACACGACTGGCGCAGCATCCGATAGTTCCGACAGCGTGGTGGCTTGGAGACCGCAACTTGCGGACTACGCCCGTGCGACACAGCCCTATTTGCTGATTGGTTGGATTGCCGGCGTGTGTTTGCTCAGTGCCCGACTGCTGCTGAGTTGCGTGGGCACGCATTGGCTGCGGCGGGGCAGGCACCCGATTCCGGCGGAGTTGGCCTCCTGCGTGTCGCGGCTTGGCCGGCGGCTGGGGCTGCGGTCCGGACCGAACGTGTCGGCCTCCGAAAGAATCCGCGAAGCGATCGTGGTCGGTTTCCTGCGGCCGATGGTCTTGTTGCCGGCCTCGTGGCTGGTGGAAATGACGCCCGAGGTCTTGGAGGCCGTGATCGCCCACGAGTTGGCCCATATTCGGCGTTGGGACCTCTGGGCGAATCTGTTCCAGCGCCTTGTGGAGACGTTGCTGTTCTATCACCCGGCCGTTTGGTGGCTGTCGCGTCGGGTCCGCCTGGAGCGAGAGATGTGTTGCGACGAGTTGGCCGTCGCAGTAACTGGAAAGCGTGCGGCTTATGCAACCGCATTGGAATTGGTGGCCCGCAGACGGCTTACGCCGACGAAGCCCGTACTTGCAGCCGCAATGGGAGACAATAGAATGCTACTGCTCAATCGCATCCGCCACATCCTGGGCCTGACGCCCTCGCACGAAAGGGGCCGCTGGTGGCCGGTAGGCCTGCTCGGACTGATCGTGCCGCTGGCAATCTGGCTCGCCTCGACAGGCATTGCGCACTTCAGCCAGGAGGAAGCCCGGGCCGAAGAGAAAGATCGACTCCGCGCCGCCAGTGTCGAGGCGGACGAGAAAAATGCCATGGCCGCACTCAAGCAGTTGGGTGCGCGGTTGGGGCTGGACGAACTGAGCAATAAAGGTAGAGCTAGGTGGGTTGCCTTCAGTGGCACCCAAGTTACCGATGCCGATCTGGAACACCTGAAGCCGCTAACCAGACTTGAAGAGCTTCACTTGGATGACACTGAGGTTAGCGACGCGGGACTGGTACAACTGAAGACACTAACCAACCTCAGATCTTTGGACCATCGCGGTACGCAAGTCACCGATGCTGGGTTGACGCACCTCAGCGGGCTGACCCAACTCGAATCGCTAAAGCTCCACCGCACGAAAGTTACCGACGCCGGTCTGGAGTACCTGAAGAGATTGACCGAACTCAAACTGCTGAACCTCCGTGGCACGCAAGTCACCGACGCCGGTCTGGAACGCCTGAAGGGGTTGCCTAAACTCGAAGTGTTGGACCTTTTTGATACGCAAGTTACCGATACTGGGCTAGTGCAACTGGAGGGATTGATCAACCTGAGATATCTGAGTCTCGGCAATACGCAAGTCACCGGTGCCGGACTGGTACACTTGGAGCGACTGACCAAACTTGATTGGCTGTGCCTCAGCGGTACGCAAGTCAGCGATGCGAGTCTGGAATATCTCAAGGGGCTGGTGAACCTGAAATGTTTGTACCTCTCCAATACGCCAATTACCGATGCTGGGCTGGTGCATCTCAAGACGTTGGCCAAACTCGATGATCTCTACCTCGGCGGCACACAAGTTGGCGACGCCGGCCTGGTGCAGT
>DAOWNK010000225.1 GCA_030642635.1 Pirellulales bacterium | reverse complement strand
GCTGGTCCTGGAACACGCCGGCGTCGGCCGTCAACCAAAGCCACAGTCCGCCCGGGCCGATTGGCTTGATCGGCCTGCCGGGCAGACTGCGCACAAAGCGGCCGTGTTCCTGCTCGACGTCGTGAACAACCGCTACGCCGGTCGTATCTACCCGCGCCGCCTGCCCGGCCGTGATGCGTTGCCGCGAGACGGTTTGGTTCTCGCCGGTACACTGCAACTCCACCACGCCTTCGAATACCCGTATGTCGGATATGCCGTCCTGTTCCACCTCGACACCGAATTCGGTGCCCAGGTCGACTACCGTGGTGGTAGGTGTCTCGACAGCAAACCCGGCGGCCTTTTTGGATACGTTTGCAGCGAGCTTGCCCACCTCAAGCCGACAAGCGTTTTCTTTCTCGACGGTGAACTCGACCGGACCTTCCAGTACGAGCTTAGCACCGTTGTAGTAGGTGATCTCGACCAGCCCGGCGTCTAGTTTCAACTCGCGGCCGATGCCCATGTGGTCGAAACCGTACGGTGCGCGGCCCTCTGACGACCAGCGGCAGTTGTGCAGTCCGGTGATTCGTGCGACGAACTTGAGCTTGCCTTTCACAGGCCGGAGGCCTGTGCCACTGGTGGTAGTGGTGCAGGCGTGGTTAGAGCGGCTCGGCTCGTATGTCGGCGCGGGCAAGATACTAAGTATCGAAATCACGCAGACCATGAGTATCGCAGCGGCCAGTATCGAGAGCGGCCCGGGCTGCGAGAAGTACTCGCGTGTCCATCGTGCCGTGCCGCCGATCAGGTCGAGGATCGGTGTGGTGGTGGCGGGCGTACTTATGTACTCGCAGGCCGACTGTTTCGCCCGGTCTGCCCGAAGGAGAAAACGCAGATCTACTTGCAGATTGCACAGGTCGCGATACATTCGGAAGGCGTGCCGATCGGCCAGCAGTGCGGTCTCCAGCCGTTGCGTCTGGTCGTCGCCGAGCGTGCCGTTGCAGGCGGCGTTCATCAGCGACAGCAGTTCGGCGGATATGGCTTGTTCGGCCGGCATTACCACTTCTCCTTGGCAAGCGCGAGCGTAATGCACTTAAGCAGGCTGCGTCGGATGCGGCCCAGGGCGTCGTATACGCTCTTTGCCGGCCGGTCCAACTGTTCGGCAACCTGCTTGAAAGTCCGGTTGTCTGCGTAACACATCTCGACCAGCCGGCGGTCGTCCTCGTCGAGTTTTTCCATACATCCGCGCAGCGCTTCCCGGCGTGCGTCCATTGTGTCGGTATCGATTTCTTCGTATACGGCAGCCAGTTCCACCTGGAATTCCTCGCTGAAATGGGCGCGGCGCCGTTGTGTTTTTCGTATGAAGTTCATCACTTCGTACCTGGCGGTGGTTCGTGCCCAACTGAAGAAGCTGGTGCCGTCTTCGTACTGGTGAAATTTTTTCCACAGCACCAGGCAGGTTTGCTGATAAAGGTCCTCGGCATGGTCGATATCCTGCACCAGCGCGTATAGGTATCCGAACAACTGGGTGTGATGCACCCGCAGCAACTCGGTGAACTTTTCGTGTAGTTGCAGCTTATTCATGCTTTGCGGCCGAACCCTTATCGCGCACTACTACCCCCACATACTATTAACGTTTCCACGAGTCGGGATTGCGAGGGAAAAATTCGGCGGGCGAGTGGTTTTGCGCCGCAAGTCGTTGTTTGCAAACGACTTACTTGTCTTCGACCGTTCTGGTCAGACGTACGACCTGCGTGCGAACGCCTTCCAGGTTCGGGTTCAGGCGCAGTGCGCGGCGAAAACTTTCCAGTGAAGCGCCGTTGTTGTGAAGTTCCAGGTAGGATCTGCCCATGGTCGTGGCGGCGATGTAGTGGTACGGGTTGATTTCCAGCGCCTCATGGCAGTCGCGAATCGACTCGGCGAACTGCTTCAGATGGAATCGGGCAACGGCACGCTGGTTCCATGCCTCGGCGAACCACGGCGCATGATCGATCAGCACACTCGCCCGGCGAATGGCTTTCTGGTATTCTCCGGCATTGTTCAGTCGTATGACGGCGTCTATCTCACGTTGCTGCGGCTTGTTGCCCACTCGGGTCCAGACGGATCGGATGCCGTTCTCCGCCAGCAGCCGCACTGTGCGGTCGTCGTCCAGCAGTGCACGGCCCATGGTGTGATTCGCGGAGTAATCGCCGACGAACCCCAGTGCACAGATGGCTGCGCGGCGTACTTCGCGGGCGTGGTGGCAAGCGAGCTGTTCCAGAGTGCCCGGCGTGTAGCGTTTCGAGAACTTGTGTACGAAGCCGGCGGGATCTCGACTGTCGAGATACTGCCCGTATAGGGCCGACAGCAGTGGAGTTCGCGGTTTCGGCTTCTTACTTCTCATACTTTTGATTGTAACCAGAAAGAGCCGTCAATACAAACGAAACCCCTTGCAGCCGGGTCGATTTGACGTAAAGATAATGGGGGCTGGGGGTTCGGGAATCGGGGCTGGGGGTTGGAGGATCGAGAAATTTCTCGCAACCCCGAATCCCGATCCCCGATCCCCGAATCCCTAAGACAATGCACAGAACTACAACTGCCGAATCGTTTCATCTTACCGCATGGTTGCCGGTTATCCTGCTTGCGACACTCGTGGCGGCCAAGCTATCGGCGGCCGGCGAGTGGGCAACCGGCACAAGGTTGCAAAAACGGCTGAAACGCCCGGTGAACATTGTTTGGTCCGGGGTTCCGCTGCGCCGTGCTATAAGCACTCTGTCGCAATCGCAAGGGGTGGCCGTGTTGATCGACCGGCGCGTGGACCCGGGCCGAAGGGTCGACATCTTGCTGTCGGACGTGCCGCTGATGGAGGCGATGGAGCAGATCGCCGAGAGCCAAAACCAGGGCGTTACGATGTTGGGGCCGGTGGTTTACTTCTGTCCGCCGCAGGTTGCCGCACGTCTGCGTGCCGTTGCCGAGTCGAGTAAAAAGGCACTGCGCAAACTACCGCCCGAGGTGCGAGGGAAATTCTTCCGGCCGAAACGCATTGCATGGGACGATTTCGCCACGCCGCGCGGGCTGCTTGAGAAACTGGCCGAGGAAAACGGCCTGGAGATCGTCGCCTTGGACCTGGTGCCGCACGACCTTTGGGCCGGCTGCGATCTGCCGCCGATCTCGCTGGCGGATCGGTTCACGCTGATCCTTGTCCAGTACGACCTGACGTTTCGGGTGGTCGGGGGCAAGGTTTACGTGCAAAGGAGAAGAGGGAAGAGAGAAGAGTGAGGAGAGAAAATGTGTTTTTCACGCTATTCCCTCTTCTCTCTTCCCTCTTCTCTCTTCCCTCTTCTCCCCCTCAGCATCCGTGTTTTTCGAGTTTTTCCCGAAGGGTATCGGTCAAATCACGGCTGTGGTGTTTGTTTTGATTATCAGGCCGGTGCCGATTTTCCCGGCCGTTCCTGCCGCTGCAACACCACGTTCACCACGAAGATGCTTCCGTAACCTATATTGGTGCATAAGAGTAGTTTTCAATCACACTAACAAAACCAGCGAGCCGCGGGGTTTATCCCCGCGCAGGGCTTTACCCCAGGATAAACCTGGGGGCTCGCCGGTAGTTTCGCTAGACAAAAAGGGGCAAGCCTGTGTCTGTTGCGACTGAAGAAACCCACGCACGGCAAACATGCCGCCGGCAGAACGTCGGGACCATGCAGTTGGTTGGTTTCCGGTTGGCCGACGAGGAATATGGGATCGAGATCACCAAGGTCCAGGAGATCATCCTGCCGTGCGAAGTTACCCGTGTTCCGCAAGTCCCTGATTACCTGAAGGGGCTGATCAATCTGCGCAGCACGGTCATTCCGATCATTGATCTGCGGCTTCGCTTCGGGCTGCCGCCGGTAGAGCCGACCGAGGAGACTCGGATCGTGGTGGTCAACACCTCCGGCAAGACGATCGGTGTTGTTGTGGACTCTGTAAGCGAGGTTTTGCGCGTATTGCGCGAGCAGATCGACCCGCCGCCGCAGACGGTTGCCCGCCTGGGCCGCGAGTATCTTACCGGATTGGTCAAGTTGGACGACCGTCTGCTGATCCTGCTGGAGATCGACAAGATTCTCGCTATTGAAGACTTGGCAACCCTTGGCGCTGCCGGTGATATAGCATTTAGCCCCGGGTGAATACACCCGGGGGCAACCGTTGCCAGTAACGCAGGCATTGCCCGCCGTGTATTCACGGCGGGCTAAATGACGAATTCCCGGACACACTGAAAAAATTGGGCAAGCAAACAATGGGGCTGACACAAACAATCGAACCGATCGCTCCGGCCGTTGTGTTTGATCAGGTGACCGATCAGCAATTGGCCAGGTTTGCCGATTTGATCTATGATCGGAGCGGGATTCTGGTTCCCTCGCATAAGAAAATGCTGCTGTCGAACAGGTTGCGTCGGCGACTGCGGGATACGGGAATCGCCAATTTCGACGACTATTACAGGCACTTGAAGCGCCTGAAACCCGACGATTCGGAATGGGACGCATTCCTGCAGGAGATTACCACACACGAGACATACCTGTTCCGCGACAAGGTTCAGTGGGATTGGTTCCGAGGTGATTTTCTCGTGCAATGCGCATCTGATGCAATGGCCGGCCGGCGGCAGCGATCGTTGAGAATCTGGTCTACCGCGTGCAGCACCGGCGACGAGCCGACTACGGTGGCCTGCTGCATCGCCGACCGCATACCGAACTTCCGGCAGTGGAACGTTCGGGTCATCGGAACCGACATCGCTGTTGGCGCCCTAAAACAGGCCAAATGCGGAGTCTTCAGCGAGCAGGCAATGCGGCTGGTAGATAAAAGCTATTGCAAGCGATTCTTTACTAAAACGGATGGCGAACAGCCATGGCGGTCCAAACCGGTTTTAAGAGAAATGCTCTTATTCAAACAACACAATCTGATGGACCCGCCGAGCGAGAGAATGTTCGACCTGGTTTTGTTGAAAAACGTGCTGATTTATTTCGATGCACGCTCGAAACGAACTGTTGTCGATAACGTGTGTTCGGCAATCCGTCCGGGAGGATTACTGCTGGCCGGGGCCACGGAAGGCATATCGGGCCTGATCGGAGATTTTCAGTGTATTAAGCCGTGGTTGTACCGTAACTGCACTTTCTGAAAAAACAGCGATAATTGGTATACACTAAAAAAGGCTCTTCCATCATGCTGCGGTTTCAAAACAAGCCGCACAATGGAGGAGCCAAGGATGGTAAGTTCGAAATG
>DAOWNK010000099.1 GCA_030642635.1 Pirellulales bacterium | reverse complement strand
ACACTATCTGCCCCAACACTATCTGCCCCAACACTATCTGCCCCAACACTATCTGCCCCAACACTTAATTTTTACGCTTTCATCACACGATGGATCAATCCTCGCTGCATTTCGTCCTGTGTTTTCATCATGTTGACGTTGGCCTCGAGGAATCGCGATGCCTGGATCAATTCGGTCATTTCAGTTGTCGGCCGGACGGAAGACATCTCAAGGTATCCGGCGGCTACGCGTCGGTCGGCCATTGGAATCGGTTGCGGTTCGCTAAGCGGTCGGAACATGTTCTCGCCCACCTTTACCAGGTCGCCCAGCGAACTTGGCTCGACGATCGCCAGGTTTTGCACGGACCCTTGCTGACTGATTCCTCCGCTGGTGGTGATCTGCCACGAAGGGTCCTCCGGGTTGATTACCACCGGCACGCCGGCGTCACTCAAAACGTGGTAACCTTGCTGTGTGGTCAACTCTCCGCGCGAGGTCATCACAAAATTGCCGGCGCGTGTCAGAAAGGTCTCGTCGCCTTTACGCACAGCGAAAAAGCCTTCGCCATCGATTGCCACGTCGCTACGTCCGCCGGTTTGTTGCAACGGGCCGGACAGGTAATCGGTCTTCGTCTCGCGGAACATCACCCCGCCGCCAAGGTCTTCGATCGAGCCGGTTCCCGACGGTTTAAGCCCAAGCTCCACGGCCTCGGCGTACCGCGACTGGAACACGGCAAACTCGCGCTTAAAGCCGACGGTATCGACGTTCGCCAGGTTATTGGCGATTACCTCTAACCGTTTGCTTTGTGCGTGGGCGCCTTCTGCCGAGATGTACAATCCGTATGACATGACGGAACTTTTTGTTGTGAATGTTAGTGGCACCGGCGTCCCGCCGGTGTGGCAAAATCAGGGGCTTTAGACCGGCGAGACGCCGGTGCCACTGTCCCTGAATTTTGAAATCACTCTTAGCAACCGGCGTGCCGGATCGAACAGACATACCGAATTTTTCCTTGCCAAAGGTTTTAACCACTGTGGCAGGAACGACTTACGGCAATTCCAGCCGGCGATGTAAATCGAATGTGCAGTGTTGTCCGCAACCGTTGTAGCGGCGATTGCTGCCGGTCGGTCGTACAAAACTCGCCGATGGGCGCGCCACGGCTGTCTCAGCCTCACGTTTAGCAGCCGCGGCACGCAGTTTGTCTAAAGTTCCCTGAATGGCTCTTTATGCCAAACACCCAGAATTAAGCATTTTTACTGGCTAGCCGTAATTACCTAGGCCGATAAGCTTTGAAGTGACGACCTGTAAGTCTATCAGACGCTAACAAAATGTGAGAGCGATGCTCGTTTTATCAAGACAACGCGACGAGAGCATCATAATCGGCGACAACGTCGTCGTAACGATTGTGGATATCCGTGGTGACAAGGTCCGTTTGGGGATCGAGGCGCCTAGAGATATCCCAGTCCACCGGCAGGAAATCTACGAAGCGATTCAGCGCGAGAATAATCGCTCTGGCGAGGTGCGGTCGAAATAATTAGCTATCAGTTTTCAGCTATCGGCTTCTGGCTGTCGGCCAGGAACCATCACAGACGATCAAAAACTGAGGGCTGATAGCTGATAGCTTTTTGCCGATTGTGCCAATTATCATGGCCCTGCAATCACCAAGACATGGTTGCAGGGCCTTTTTTCTTGCCTAAATCCACGGTCATGCCGAGAAAAACCACATAGAGCACATGGAATTTCCCAATCGGGCCTAGATTGCCTAAAGTACGCATCTTGACAGTCCGATATTGCTCCATAGGGGTCATCGCAAGGTGACCGCTGCGCGGACTCTTCCGCGGGATTGGTCGGTCCATAGCGACCGGCCGAAGTATGGCGAGGCGACAACCGTTGTCGGCTCGCCGTGCTAACTACGTTTTCGGGGCAGAAAACTATTTGTAAGCCACCTGCTATTTAGCAGGCGGCTGGTAGTGAAAGTTGTTCCGGAAATGTGATCTCCCCCGCAATCCGGTGACATGTGATCCTTAACTAAAGGAGGGGTGTCTAACATGACACGAATTAACACGAACGTCAGTTCGCTGAACGCTCAGAAGTCGCTGGCCAGGTCAAACGCATCGTTGCAAGAGTCGTTGACCAGGTTGAGCACCGGTTTGCGGATTAACACTGGTAAGGACGATCCTGCCGGTTTGATCGCCAGCGAGGTGCTCCGCAGCGACATTATCAGTGTGGAGCGAGCCATTACAAACTCAGAGCGGGCCAACCAGATGATCTCCATCGCCGACAGTGCGTTGGGTCAGGTCAGCGGCCTGCTGAATGACATTCGCGGCCTTGTTACCGAGGCGGCGAACACCGGTGCCCTGAGCGACGAGCAGATCGCAGCCAACCAGTTGGTTGTCGACTCGTCGTTGGAGTCGCTAAACCGAATCGCTCAGACGACCAGCTTTCAAGGCCGGCGTCTGCTCGACGGCAGTCTGGATTTCATCACCTCGGCCACGGCCAATTTCGATGACATCACAGACCTGGAGATCAACCAGGCGAACCTCGGTTCGGCCGGTTCGATCGACGTCGAGATCGATATCTCGGCCGCGGCCACTCAGGCCCAAATTACCAACAACGTCAGCCCGGATACCAGTGCGAACGCTACGCTCAGCTTCGCGGCCGGGACGACACTTGGCCTTGCCAATGGTACCTTGACCATTAGGGCAAACTCGCTTGCAGTGGCCGAGGACAATGTTGTCGTCACTTTCGTGGACGCCAACCAGGCAGAGGCGGCAGTATACAATGCCGGTGCCGGCACGCTGGTAATTACTGCCGACTTCAGCGCAGCAGGTCCTGGAGCAACGCTTCAGGGTTTAGCTGATGCAGTTACCGCAATTGCCGAATTCGAGGCTGAGACCGACACCCCCGCGGGTGCAGGTGCTGCCGCGGACGCGGCCGTTACCGGCACGACCGGTATTGCCACGTTGGCAATCTCGGCGGACGACGCCGGGGCTGACTTTAATAACATGGCCATCAGTATCGCTACTGCGACCGGCCAAGGCGCCGGCACCCCAGGGGCGGTTTACACTGCCGACACAAATACGTTGGTGATAACCATCGACGATGCCGCATCGACTGCACTCAGTGCTATCGAGACTGCGATCGGGAACATTGCCAACGCCAACCTCACAGCGGTCGCCGACACAACTGACGGCAACGCTAGAGTGACAGTCAGCGGTGACACTGCCGCTGCTGATTCGGGCGCAACCGGCAATACCCTGTATACCGGCGGCGGCGTGCTGCTGGAGAGCCTGGTGTTCGAGTTGTCCGGTGCAAGCGGTGTCGAGGTGTTCAGCTTCGAGCAGTATACGAAGATCAGTTCCGTCGTTTCGGCGGTGAACCTGGTCTCCGACTCGCTTGGCGTTACAGCAACCGACAACGCTGGTGTGATGGAATTTGACGCCTCGGAATACGGCTCCGGCAAGTTC
Organism: Pirellulales bacterium; assembly: GCA_030642635.1. Taxonomy (GTDB): domain Bacteria; phylum Planctomycetota; class Planctomycetia; order Pirellulales; family Thermoguttaceae; genus DAOWNK01. Next base: position 6,791 of record DAOWNK010000099.1, on the reverse strand, counting down.
GTCTCGGTCGATGTGATCAGCGAAGGCGGCGCGGGCACGTTCGAGACCGCCCTGAGCGCCACGCGGGCGACCGGCACCGACATTGCCGCCACGGTCAACGGCTATGTCGCTAGTGGCGACGGCAACGAGCTGTCACTCAACACGGCGACGCTCGACATGACCGCCATGATTGCGGCCGGCCAGACCGCCACGATCCAGTTCTCCATCACCGACGGTGGGGCCATGTTCCAACTCGGTCCCGACGTGGTCAGCAACCAGCAGGCCCGAATCGGTATTCGGAGCGTCAATACTGCCAGACTCGGCAGCACCGACGGTAAGCTCCGAGAGCTGGGTTCCGGTGAGTCGTATGCCTTGAACACCGACCCCACCACGGCCGCTAGTATCGTTGACGAGGTTATCTCCAAGGTCGCCTCGCTACGAGGTCGACTTGGTGCGTTCCAGAAGATGACGCTCGACACCAACATCAGGTCGTTGAACGACACGCTGGAGAACCTGGTCGCTGCGGAAAGTTCGATCCGCGATGCCGACTTCGCCGCCGAAAGCGCCGCTCTGACCAGGGCACAGATTCTGGTCCAGTCGGGCGTCTCGGTGTTGGCCATCGCCAACAGCAATCCGCAGAACGTGTTGGCCCTGCTCAGGTAGGGTTGACAGGTTTACACGGAAGAGAAACTTTACCGGTCCGCTCTGCCTGGCAAGGCGGGCCGGTTTTTAATAGGGGCCAGAAGAGAGATGAGAGATGAGAGAAGAGAGATGAGAGAAGAGAGAAGAGAGAAGAGAGAAGAGAGAAGAGAAGAGAGATGAGAGGAAGAGATCAAAATCCCTCTTCTCTCTTCTCTTCTCTCTCCTCTATTCCCGAACCCCGATCCCCCAGCCCCAAATAATCGTTAAACCCCAACCAACCGTTAAGCCGATTCTTTTACGAGGCGGTCTGATACACTCCAAAAATAAGAAATTGCAAAACTCGCCAAGATGTCGCTGGGAACTATCCAAACAAACATCGGGCTGATTACCGGGAGGGCGATCGGAGAGATCGTCGATTCCTTGATGGAATTGGCCTCCAGGCCGCGCGATCTGCTCATCAGCAGAACTAACGAACTGCAAAGCAAACAGTCCGCTGTCACCGCGTTGACCGCCTCGCTGGTATCGGTGCAGTACGTAGTGAAAAATCTCGGTAAGGCGGACATATTCAATCAACGGAAGGCCGAAAGCAGCAACTCGGCCACGCTGGCCGTAACGACCACAGGCACTCCGCCGCTTGGCACTTATAAGTTCACACCGCTTCGGACCGTCCAGAACCATCAACTGCTCAGCTCGGGGTTCAAAAGCGATACCGATCCGCTTGGCGGCGGCAAGCTGACGTTTCGGTTCGGCGACCACGTCCAGCACACCGCCTCGCTCGGGCTGTTCGACGGCGGCGAGGGTGTGACACGCGGAAAAATCTGCATAACCGACCGCAGTGGGGATAGTGCTGAAATCGACCTGTCGACCATACAGACGGTCGACGACGTGCTCGATGCGATCAACTCAGAAACCACGATCAACGTAACTGCCGTTGCACACGGCGACTGCTTGCGGATTGTCGATAACACCGGCCAGACCGCCTCGAATCTGAAGGTCGAAGAGGTCGGCGGCGGCAGCACGGCTGCATCGCTCGGGCTGGCCGGCATCGACGTTGCCGCCGACACGGCCGACGGCAGCGACATGATTCGACTCTACGAAGATATTGATCTGGACGAACTGAACGACGGCAACGGCGTCCGCCGCGATACCGTGCTGCCGGATATCGAGTTCACACTGGCCGACGGCACCGCCGGCGAGATCGACCTCTCGCCGATCGAGTCCGGCAGTTCAAACGTGATCGAGGAGTTCACGCTGGGCGAGATACTCGATGTGATCAACGAGGCCGCACCCGGGAAACTCAAGGCGGAAATCGCACCGGACGGCGACCGGCTGGTCATCACCGATCTGACCACCGGCAGCGAGACGTTCGAGCTTTGTGCAATGTCGGATTCCTACGCGCTGGCCGACCTTGGGCTGGACACCGAAGCTGTAGGCGGGGTGATTACCGGCCGACGGCTGCTCGGCGGCGCCGGAACCGTGCTGCTGTCCAGCCTCGACGGCGGCGTCGGGCCGGGCACGCTGGGAAGCATACAGCTTACCGACCGAAGCGGTGCGGCGGACTCTGTCGATCTGGCCGACGCCGAGACGCTCAATGATGTGATCCAGGCCGTAAACAACGCTAGTGTAGGGATTCTTGCACAGGTAAACCGTGCACGAAACGGCATCGAACTGATCGATACCACCGGTTCGTCGGCCGGCAACCTGATAGTCGCCAACACCGACGCGACAAACACTGCCGATAAACTCGGCATCGCCGTAGACGACGGCGTCGACAGCATTGACAGCGGAGACATGCACCTGCAAGTCGTTGCTATGAATACGCTGCTCGACGATCTGAACGGCGGGGCGGGCGTGGCTCGCGGCACGCTGAAAATCCGCGATTCCGCCGGAAACCAAAGCACACTCGACCTGCGAGACGACGATATACAAACCGTCGGCGACGTGATCAAGGAGATCAACCGCCTTGAGTTGGACATCTATGCAGAGATCAATCCCGCCGGCGACGGCATCCGAATAGTCGATACCGCCGGCGGCGAGTTGACGCTTTCCGTCGAGGAAGGCAGCTCAAACACGGCAAGGGACCTGCACTTGCTCGGCGATATGGAAGAGGTGGAGATCGGCGGCCAGACTCACCAGGTCGTCGACGGCTCGAACACGCAAACCGTTGAGCTTGGCGAAGACGATTCGCTAAGCGACCTGATCGACAAGATCAACGAACTGAATGCCGGCGTTACCGCCATGTTGTTCAACGACGGTTCCAGCAAACCTTACCGGCTCTCGGTGGCAAGCGATTGCTCCGGACTGGCCGGAGAACTGGTGTTCGACACCTCGCAGATCACCTTCGACATGGACGAGATGGTCAAGGCACGGGATGCACTGCTGATTTTCGGCGATGCGGACCAGGCAGCGACCAACATGATCCTCTCGTCGTCCACGAACACGTTCGCCGACGTACTGACCGGCGTTACGCTTGAAATCAAGCAGGCCTCCGACCAACCGGTGACCGTTACGGTCAGCTCGACCGAGACCGACCTGGTAGCCAGCCTCTCTGCAATGGTCAACAATTACAACAACTTCCGCGAGCAGCTAAGCGAGTTGACCGCGTACAACGCCGAGACGGATACCCGGTCGATATTGACAGGCGACAGTACGGCACTGCGGCTGGATACTGACTTATCGTATCTTTTAAGCGGAAGTTTTGCCGGCGCCGGCTCGATCCGCTCGCTGGCCGCAGTGGGCGTCAGCTTCAACGACGACGGAACCTTGAAATTTGACCAATCAAAGCTGAAGGCAAAGTACGCCGAAGACCCGGACGCCGTCGAGGCGTTTTTTACTACCGAGGATTTCGGATTCGCCGAAAAGTTCGATCGACTGCTCGAACGCATCTCCGGCGAGGAGGACTCGCTGCTGGGGTATCGTATCGAGTCGCTCCAGAACATCATCGCAGAGAACCAACAGCGCATCGCGTGGATGAACAAGCGGTTGGAAGTGGAGCAGGAACGGTTGCTCATACAATTTTACAACATGGAGATTGCAATCGGGAAGATGCAGAACAGTTTGTCAATCGTCGAGGCGCTCAAGCCGCTGACGCCGTTGTTTAGCACCAAGTAGAGCTTTCAGCTTTCAGCAATGTGTGTGTATTCGGAAATGTAAGGCCGATTGCGGCTTAGCAGCAATTCATGACCCACGACGCAGTCGTGGGGCTTTTGAATCACTAATCACTGACTGCTGACAACTGATAGCTGACTGCTGATAGCCTACACAAAACAAAGGAACCGTCCATGCTTACAACTTCTCCAAGAGAGAACTACCTGTCCACGGAAGTAATGACCGCAACGCCGCAGAAGCTGCAGCTTATGTTGATCGAGGCGGCGATCCGCTCGACACAACTCGGTCGGCAAAAGTTGCAAGAAGGAAAAGACGACGAGGCCGTCGAGGCGCTGATCCATGCCCAGCAGGCAGTCGGAGAGATGCTCGCCGGACTCAATCAAGAGGTCGATTTGGAACTGGTCAAAAAGGTGGCGGCGGTTTATCTGTTCGTATTTCGCATGCTGATGGAAGCCAATTACGAGCAAGACGAAAAGAAACTCAACGAGGTTCTGAAAGTTCTGAACGTAGAACGCGAAACATGGCAACAGGTGTGCAAGCAACTTGGAAGCGATAAAGCCGCCGGACACGAAACGTCTGCAAATCCGATAACATCAACGGACGACTCGACGCCGGACCTGCCAACAGCAGGTTTCTCGTTGGAAGCGTAAAGCCGTTAGCTAACAACCAACAAGGAAAGCAAAACTGTGAATGACTCCCGCCAACTCATCCGCGTCGGCCATAGCCCCGATCCAGACGACGCGTTTATGTTCTACGCTCTGGCCAACGATAAGATCGACACGGGCAAGTACCGCTTCGAGCATGAGATGGCGGACATCGAGGCGCTCAACCGCCGCGCGCTGCTCGGTGAGCTGGAACTGACCGCCGTGAGCCTTCATGCCTACGCCTATCTCGCCGACCGATACGTCCTTTGCAATTGCGGCGCCAGCATGGGCGATCAGTACGGACCGATGGTCGTGGCTACCTCGAAGCGGTCGATAGAGGAGCTTTCCAATGGCACAATCGCAGTGCCGGGCACACTTACCACCGCTTATCTTGTGTTGCGAATGTGCCTTGGCGTCGACTTCGATTACGCTGTCGTACCGTTCGACAGAATCCTCGACGCAGTCGTCGCCGGAAGGTACGAAGGCCGGACGATCGACGCCGGGCTGGTCATCCACGAAGGTCAACTTACCTACGCCGAGCAGAATCTTGAACTGATTCTTGACACCGGCCGATGGTGGTTCGAGCGGACCGATCTGCCGCTGCCGCTTGGGGCAAACGCCGTGCGCAAGGACTTGGGTGAAGAGACGATCCGCGATATACACCGCCTGCTGCTGGCGAGTATTAGCCACGGACTTGACAACCGCCAGGAGGCATTGGACTATGCACTGAAGTTCGGCCGAGGTCTGAACCGGAAAAAGGCCGATCGGTTCGTCGAGATGTACGTGAACCGCTGGACGCTCGACTTCGAAGATCGCGGACGCCGGGCGGTCGCCGAATTGCTCTCCCAGGGTCACGACGCCGGTGTGATTCCGGAGCTTGTCGTGCCGGAGTTCGTCGAATAAAACCGCTTTGCGCACAAAGCCGCGACCGTTGGTCGCGCCAATAAAACACACTGCTAAGCCGCAAGCGGCTACGGGCCGGGCAGCTTGAACAACCGCCTGGCATTCTGCGTTGTCTGTCGTGCTAGTTCCTCAACGCTTACCCCACGTAATTCCGCAAGGTACTCTGCCGTGTGGATGATATTGGCCGGCTCATTTCGCTGCTGCTTACCTCGAAGCGGCGTCGGCGCCAGGTACGGGCTGTCGGTCTCGATGAGCAATCGATCGTCGGGCGCCGCCACGGCTGCCTCGCGCAGCGATTGAAACTTTCGGTTCCGATACGTGACCATCCCGGCAAAGCTGACGTAAAGACCAAGCTCAACGCACTCGGCCGCCATTGCCGCGTCGCCGCTGAATGCGTGCAGCACGCCACACAGCGGCCCACGACCGGCGGACTCGTGCAGCATGGGCATTAGCTCTGACTCTGCATCACGGCAGTGGATCACCACCGGCAGACCACGATCCTGCGAGAGACGCAGGTGACGCTCGAAGTATTCCCGCTGCCGCCCCGGCGGTGCGAAATCATGATAGTTGTCCAGCCCGGTCTCGCCAATGGCGATAACCTCGGGGCGATCGGCCATGGCGACGATCCGCCGCCAATCCTTCTCGGTCGCCTCGGCCGAGTAGTTCGGGTGGATGCCTACGGCGGCGTAGATTTCCGGACGGTCCTCGGCCAATTCCAACACCTGCCGGCTGGAATCGGCCGTGCCGCCGACCGCTATGATCGTCTCGACGCCGGCCGCTCGCGCACGTTCGATCACCGCACGACGATCGGCGTCGAACTCCCGGCCCTCGATATGTGCGTGTGTGTCGATGTAGGACATTTTTGTTTAGGGATTGGGGATTGGGGATTAGGGATTGGGGATTGGGGTTGAGGTGGAAAGCCGGATTCTAATCCCTAATCCCCAATCCTTAATCCCCACCCTCACACCGGCAGCTTTACACTGCCGTCATCGGCCAACGGGAAGTGTGGGTTCCAGCATACTTCCCACGGGTGGCCGTCCACGTCGGCAAAGTAACCGGACCGTCCACCCCAGAACGTATCCTCGGCGGGTTTCAGTATGGTCGCTCCGGCCGACGCCGCTTCGGCCAACACGGCGTCGACCTCATCGCGCTCGCGCACATTGTACGCAAGCGTGACACCACCAAGACCGGTGCCGGCAGCGGCAAGTTTTGCGTCTTCGGCCAACTCGTCGCGCGGATACAGCGCCAACACCGCACCGCCGACCTGGAAGAAAACAATCTTGCCCGAGTCGGCAAAGGCACTGGAGGGTTTCCAGCCCAATCGCTCGTAAAACTTCCGAGCACGTTCTAAATCACCAACGCCTAATGTAATAGTGCTGAGAGTTTGTGAATAAATTGATTTCTCGGGAAAATGCCGTTTTCTTTAAGCACGAAAATGTATGATTTCGTCTCCGTAGGATAGCGCCGATGTCAAATCGAAGGTTTTTGAAACCCGAATTCGATGTGGTTTTGATT
>DAOWNK010000327.1 GCA_030642635.1 Pirellulales bacterium | reverse complement strand
GGTAACCGGCGGGCTCGGGCTAGCCGGAATCGTCCTGGCGGCTTGGATTCTCTCGTATATTTCGATCCTTCAGGAACGGCACCGTACGTATACAAGCCCCGGCAGGCTGTTTCTACAATTGTGCAGGGCACATAAACTGCCTTGGAAAAAGCGGTGGTTGCTCTGGCGTGCAGCGCGTGCCAACGGTTACGCAATCCTGCAAGAATGTTCCTCGAGCCGGAGCGGTTCCAAGCGTCGCAACTTTCACCGGCGCTGCGCAGCAGGGAAGGAGAACTCAGACAGCTATGCGAGAGGCTTTTTGGAGAAATGTCGTAGCACCACGGTGAACATAGCGTTGCAGTGCTATATCCTTGTCAACCAGGCGATCAACCCGCCGAGCACGAATGACGCCAACACGCCGACGACCAGCCACAACCGATGGTTTCTTAGCCGGCGAGACATCGACTCGGTTTTCATCAGCGCACCGAGCCGGCGGGTGATTTCACTGCGGCGGTCGGCCGGCAGTCCGGTCGAGACCGAATCCCAGCCGGACAGGTCCTCCGGCCAATCGACACCGGATAGTTCCTGCTGCATACGACGCAACTCGGTGAGCAGTTCTCGTGCGGAGTCGTAGCGGTCGGACGGGGACTTCGCAAGCATCTTGTGTACAATCCGGCACAACGCAGCCGGCAGGTCTCCTCGAATGTTCTCCAGCGGCTCGGGCTGCTTCTTCAAGTGCTGCACCGCTACGCCCAGGGCGGTCTCGCCGTAAAACGGCGGGCTGCCGGTCAACATGTGGTAACACGTCACCCCGAGCGAATAGAGATCGCTGCGGTGGTCCAACGGCCGGCCCTCTATCTGCTCGGGACTCATGTAAAGCGGCGTGCCCAGTGTAACACCGGTCTGCGTCAACTCGGTTCGCTCGCCTTCGTGCAGAACTCGCGCCAGTCCGAAGTCGGCCACCTTCACCTCGCCGGCAGGTGTAATCATGATGTTTTCCGGCTTGATGTCGCGGTGGACCACACCGTGTTGGGCCGCCTTGGCCAGTGCGGCGGCCACCTGGCGGATGATCGACAGCGCGCGCGGCAAATCCGGCGGGCCGTGACGGTCGATCCACTCGCGCAGATTCTTGCCCTCGACGTACTCCTGGGCGATGTAGTGGATATTATCCAGTCTCCCGACCTCGTAAACCTGTACGATGTTGGCGTGGACCAGCGAAGCGGCGGCCTGCGCCTCGCGCTCGAACCGCTTTAAGTAAGTGCCGTCGTCCGCCAACTCGGGCTTGAGCACCTTGACGGCCACGCGACGCTTCAGACGGCACTGTTCGGCCAGGTATACCTCGGCCATAGCCCCGCGACCCAACCGCCGCAACAGTCGGAAATCGCCCAACTGCTCTCCGGTAAGATCGACAGCGGCAGATGCACCGTCGGGTTTGTCGTTTGTGGTGCTCATGTTTCCGCCATATCCTCAAACAGTGCATCGACGAACCGGTCCGAGTCGAACAGTGCAAGGTCTTCGGCCTGTTCGCCGACGCCGATGTATTTTACCGGCAGACCGACCTGCTTGCGAATGGCCACCACCACGCCGCCCTTGGCCGTCCCGTCTAGCTTGGCCAGGACGATACCGGTGCACGAGACGGCGTCGGTAAAGTGTCTGGCCTGGCTGATGCCGTTCTGGCCGGTGGTGGCGTCCAGCACCAGCAGCACTTCGTGCGGAGCGTCGGCAATCTGTTTACCCAGCACGCGATGGATTTTGGTCAACTGCTGCATAAGGCCCTGCTGTGTCTGCAACCGACCGGCGGTATCGACGATGCACACATCGGCGCCGGTCTCGATCACCCGGGCGACGGTCTGGTGTGCCACGCTGGCCGGATCGGCATTCTGCCGGCCGGTTGTAATTTCCACGCCAAGGCGATCGGCCCAGATGGTCAACTGCTCCACTGCCGCCGCCCGAAACGTGTCGGCCGCACCGAGCACTACCGTTTTGCCGTCCTGGCGGAACATCCAGGCGAGTTTTGCAATCGAGGTCGTTTTGCCGCAACCGTTCACCCCGGCCACCATGATTACGGTCGGACCGGCGGCAGCGAAGTCGATCGGTGCGGCCGGTTGCGCAAGCAACAGCTTGAGCTTTTTCTTGATCTGTTCGAGCACCTCGTCAATTTTGACTACTCGAGCACGGAATTCCGTGCCGATCTCATCGACAATTTCCTGGGCGGCGACCACGCCCATGTCGGTCTTCACCAGCGTCTCGAACAACTCGTCGAGGAACGCTTGGTCGGCCAATCGGCCCTCGGCCTTGAACAGGTCGCGGATGTCGGTTTTAAGCAGCCGGCCGGTCTTGGTCAGACCTTGTTTGAATTTGTCGAAAATGCCCATAAGATTAGGGATTAGGGATTAGGGATTAGGGATTGGGGATTGGGGATTGGGGGTTCGGGATTTGAAAAGCCCCCGCACTGCGTGCGGGGACACCATGTATTGATTGCTAAGCCGCAAGCGGCACCTACCGCCTACCGCTCAACATGCATCAGGCGATCCAGTACACCGTTTACAAACTGTGCCGACTTGCCGGAGCCGAATCGTTTGGATAACTCGACGGCCTCGTCGACGGCGACTCGATCCGGCGTGTCGGCATACAATATCTCATAAGCCCCAAGCCGGATGACGTTGCGGTCGGTGGCCGCCATGCGATGTAGGCTCCAGTTGTCGGCCGCCTGTTCGATCCGTGCATCCAACTCCGCGCGCATACGGCGTACACCGGCCACCAATTCCATGGCGAATCCGACCAGGTTGCCGGAATCCAGCCGACTTTTAATCAAAGCGTCGCCGTCGGCCGTATCGTTGCCCGGATTC
>DAOWNK010000335.1 GCA_030642635.1 Pirellulales bacterium | reverse complement strand
TGTAGGCTGGGTCGAGCGAAGCGAGGCCCACCTTTTATGTAAATCGCAGGGTGGGCCTCGCTTCGCTCGACCCAGCCTACGGTTTACTATATGCTTGTAGTATGGCACAGTATATTCGCAACTACGTACCTGGTGGAACATACTTCTTCACCGTGGTGACACACCAACGGCGGCCGATCTTGACGAGTGAGTTGGGACGTCCTTTGCTACGAGCGGCGTTTGACAAGATTCTGACGAGGCGTCCCGTTACAATCGTTGCGATTGTCCTTCTGCCCGATCACCTACATACGGTTTGGACGCTGCCGGCCGACGATACGGACTATTCACTCCGCTGGGGGCAGATCAAAGAAGCGTTCACTCGATCGTATCTCGCTTCCGGTGGGAGCGAAGGGCACCGCTCAGCATCACGAGTCAGTCACCGCGAGCGAGCGGTTTGGCAACCTCGTTTTTGGGAACACACCTGTCGTGACGAAGATGATCTAAAACGTTGCGTCGATTATATACATTGGAATCCGATCAAACATGGACTGATCGTCAAGCCGGCGCAATATCCTTGGTCTTCATTTCATCGCTTTATTAAACTGGGAGAATACCCGCCTGATTGGGGCGACCAGGATCCGTCACCCGGTTTCAACGCTCCCGAGTGGGAGTAAGGATTGTAGGCTGGATCAAGCATTGTAGGCTGGGTCGAGCGAAGCGAGGCCCACCTTTTATGTAAATCGCAGGGTGGGCCTCGCTTCGCTCGACCCAGCCTACACCCACTTGTCAATCCGGCGAATATCCGTCAAAATACAAATTCTTCGCATACATCTATGTTTGTATTGGAATGGTTTAATGCCAAGCACAGTTCTCGCGTATTCCGGCGGGTTGGACACCTCGGTCATCCTCGGTTGGCTGATGGACGAGGGGTACGACGTGCATTGCGTGTACGTCGATCTGGGCCAGCCGTGCGAGGATCGTGAGGCGATTCTCGAAAAAGCCGAAAAGATCGGCGCCGCCTCCGCCCGAATTATCGACGCCCAGGAAGAACTCTGCCGCGAGTTCGCCTTTCCCGTGCTCCAGTGGCAGGCGAAGTACGAGGGCGTATATCTGCTGGGCACGTCGATCGCCCGGCCGCTGATCTCGAAGGTCTGCTTGCAGGTCGCCCGCGAGGTCGGTGCAGAGGCCTTCGCACACGGTGCAACCGGCAAGGGTAACGACCAGTGCCGGTTTCAGCTTGCCGCCGAGGCGTTGGAGCCAAACGTAAAGATAATTGCTCCATGGCGAATTGAAAAATTCCGCAAGCAATTTCCCGGCCGCAGCGAGATGATCGCATACTGCAACGAGAAAAACATCCCGGTGAAGGTCTCGGCCAAAAAACCTTACAGCAGCGACGAGAACTGCCTGCACATTAGCTACGAGGCCGGCCGCCTGGAGGACCTTATGGTCAACGGCGTCGAACTGGTCGAGTTCGGCATGGGCGTCTCGCCGCAAGAAGCGCCGGATGAGGTCGAGAACGTGACCATTGCGTTCGAGTCCGGTGTGCCGGTGAAAATAAACGGCAGCAAGGCCGACGCCTTCGAGGTGGTCACATGGCTGAACGAGATCGGCGGCCGCAACGGCATCGGACGGCTCGATATGGTCGAAAACCGTTTTGTCGGCATGAAAAGCCGCGGTGTGTACGAAGCGCCCGGCATGACGATCCTATACGAGGCGCATCGGCTAGTGGAGCAGTTGACCATGGACCGCGATCTGATGCACCTGCGCGACCGGCTGGCGCCGGAAACGGCCGAGATGGTTTATTACGGCTTCTGGTACCATGCCAAGCTCGACGCGCTAATGGCGTTTATCCGCCAGGCCCAAAAGCCTGTAAGCGGCGAAGTAAGCCTGAACCTTTACAAGGGCAACATGCAAGTGGCCGGCCGAAGCAGTCCGAACAGCCTATACGACGAGGGGATCGCCACGATGGAAGGCGGCGGGTCGTACAACCAGGACGACGCCGAAGGGTTTTTGCGAATCCAAGGCCTGCCGGGCCGCGTACAGGCGAGGATCAATCCACGGGAGTATTAAATAGTCACCCAAAACAACAGGAGGCAATACCATGCCGTACACACAAACCATCTTGAAAGTTGAAGATTATGCCAAGTGGAAATCCGGTTTCGACGGGCATCGTGCCAAACAAAAGGCTGCCGGTCAAAAGACGTACCAGATTTTCCGCACCGAGGACGACCCGAACAAAATAGTGATACTGGCGGAATGGGATAATCTCGACAATGCTCGGGAGTTTTTTCAATCCCAGGAATTGCAAGAGGCGATGCAGCAGGCCGGCGTTATTGGAAAGCCAGACATCTGCTTGCTCGCAGAGGTTGACAAAGGGTCTATATGATTGCATGGCAAAGAAACGATATATACGCGACCGTTTCTCCAGTCGGCATCTAATTGCATAATATCTCCACGTCCGCCGCACCGGAAGCAAAATCATCGTTCCCCGTGACGAACACGCGAACATGACATTCTCCACGGGCATCTTCGGGAACGTCGAGCCGAACTTCAAACCGGCCGTCGGCGATGGTCACTTCCGTCGATTTAAGCCGGCGGTCGTTCGCATGTCGATACACCTCTTGAAATTCGGACCATGCGTCGGGCGTTCGCGGATACCCGCTTCTTGTCGGCGGCTTGAACGTCATGCGGTCGCGGCTTACAACCCACTCGACTATACC
>DAOWNK010000108.1 GCA_030642635.1 Pirellulales bacterium | reverse complement strand
TCAGGGGCTAGGGGCTAGGGACTAGGGGTCAGGAGGCAGGGGGCAGGGGGCCACCGGCAGTACAAACCTATACATTGTCACGTGTTCGTCGTTTTTTTGGGCCAATGGCACACCGTCTCGGAGCCATTCGGCGGCGTGGTTTCCGGCCGGTGCACGACCGATGAGTATCGCGCGGTCGGCTTTCAAGAGCATACTTAAGTCTACAAAGTTTTGGTAACCGCCCGACAACCCGGTGTATCGCCGGCCGCCGGCCGCCTCGAAAAACATCATTGCACGCAGTATGTACGCCACATCGACGCTCGACCGGTCGTAGGGGGTCGATTGTTGATGGTACTTGTCCTTATCCTCCTCGAAGACAATCTTACGCCCAGTTAGAAGCGTTTTCAACTCACTCCGCTTGACCATTGGCCCCAGACTGACCGACCGCCCCGACTCGATCGTGCCAAGTTCGTACGCCCAGCGTCGGTATGCCAGCACGCAATCGGCCAACGGGAACCCGAGCGTGTTGGTAATCGTGCCAACCGGCGAGAGCGACTGTTCAACCAGCTTTGTATCCAGGCAGACGTCGGTCCGTGCGTACCATCTGCTCGTAAGACTTTTGGTCGACCATGTCTGGATCGGCACGCCTTGCATCGCATCCAGCCCCGGCGAGAAGTCGTACGGCTCGGCCAGGAGCACCAGGGTTGAGGTTTTGGAATTCATCCCACCCAACGCACTACCGAGCAGTCCCAGCCAGGAGATCGTCACGTCGGCATCACAAAGCCGCGACCGGTGGTCGCGACAGCCGAGTGAGTTCGGCCGCAGCGACAGGTTGAACTCCTCCATGCGCGGGCTGAACACGCCGGCCCAACTCGCACCACGCACAAGTCCCGACGATACGTCCACGTCGATCAACTCGGCCTGGTGCATGCGGACCTCATCGCCTTTCAACCGGTAGGCCAGCAGATAGGCCAATACACAAAACGCCAGCACGACGGCCGGGAATGTCGCCCAGGTCCATTGCATCCGGCCGGCACACTTGCGAAGGAAGAAATAATCGACCGGCCCGATCACCAACAGGTACGACACGATGAGCACCGCCACCAACCAGAACGGCGCCAATCGCACGCCGTCGAACCGGTCCAACGCGCTGCGCAACTGCCCGGCCATATCACAAAAGCCGTAGTGCATTACCGCTGTGCCTTCGTCCGATTCTTCCGCACCGTCGGTATCAAGATCGAGCAGCCGGGCAATGAGCTTTGGGCGATCTCTCCACTCGGCCAGCGGGCCATGGTCCAACTCTGCCGCCAGGAATATGATTTGTCCGAACCGGTGTGCCGTGCGGATTACAAGCAGAAGGTCGGCCTCGCCGGCCTCGACCACGCCGGATACTTCGGCAAAGCGCGGCACGTCCATCGTAAGTCTTGTCTGGCCGGCCGGACATGGAACCGGCGCCGAGCTGCCTGCGAACGTCTCGAACGCGCCGGTCTGACGCAGAGCGACCGTCCGGTCGAACCGACCCGGGGCAAATCGAGCAAGCGTGGAATCTTCCGAAAAAACCGTTTCTGCCCGCGATCCGACACACAGTACCAGCCGTCCGCCCAGGGCGATCCACCTCTCCAGCGCGGCGGCCTGTGGCTCGCTCGGCATGAAGTCCGCCTCGGCGGCATTCACCTGCCCGGTCGATATAACCAACGTGTCGACGCCTTCGTAGCCGTACCACTTGTCCGGCAGACGGCGGCAATCGCTCAGACTTGCCACAACGGTTTGCTCGTCGGCCGGTCGGTGCAAGGCGCCGATGGCCTGATTCACGCCCAGCGAATCCGCGCCGACGACAACGATCAATTTACCGTCGGCTGCCACGGCGGGCGGGAAATCGGCGTTGCCGGGAGACGCTCGAAAAACTTGTCGGACGACCGGATACCCGGTTTTGTGATACTCGACCGTAAGATCGCTTATGATCCGGCCGAACCGAACGTACAGCAGCACCGGCTCGCCTCGCAGCGGTGCCGACACACGGCTCGGAACCCCGTCGCCGTCGGGCACGGTGATCGTCACCTTGCCGGCGCCGGGCGGTTGCCGGCCGCTGAACAGCACCTCTACAGGCGTCCAAACGCCGACCTTATAACACCCTGCGAACCCGACTCGCACGCCGACCGGCCGACTTTCGGAAGGACCAGGCAACGCATCCGCCGTGCTCGGTACTAAGAGCAGGCCGATGAGCAACAATTTGCAGGTCCAAGTAGCCATTACCCAAAAACTCCAACGTTTACAGTTTGAGCCGCTTGCGGCTTAGCAGTAGTTCATGCCGTCATTATTACCCCCCGCATTGCAATGCGGGGGCATTTCAAACTATCCACTATCCACTACCCCGAGCGTCATGGCTTTCCAGCATCCGGACAGTTGCAGATGAAGTTACCGCAGCCGGGGCAGCCGGAACCGTATTTTTGTTTGACCGCCTCGGTCAGATCGATACCTGCAATGTTGGCGATTGTTACAAGCCATGCAAGCACGTCGGCGAACTCTTCCGCCTGTTCTTCAGGTGTACCTTCACGCAGCGCGGCGGCCAACTCGCCGACCTCCTCGACCAGCCACATAAACGTACCGTCGACGCCCCGGGCGGCGTCCTTCTCGTGATACATTTTCCTGATGAGCCGCTGGAACTCGGCCAGGGTGACGGACGGTTGCTGGTCATTCATTATTTTTTCCTGTGGACCGCAGTCACGTGGCGTTTGTCGTTCCCACGTTAAACATATTATCCCGACACACCGGTTACATCAACCCTTCGCCAATTGGTCAATCGAACGGCTGTGCTCACGCTCCAAGTACGAACGTCCCTGGCGAATGCATATATGGTCCCACGGCAATTGCGTGTCGACGGGATAGGATACGTGTAACATGCGTTCTACGTCGATGTCCGCCTCGGCCATGGCCTGCCGCCACAACTCGGGCTGAAAATGCTCGCTCCATGCGTCGAACCGTGCGCCGAGTCGCCATGCCCGCTCGATCGCATCGCCCAGGCGGCGATCGCCTCGACAGAGTATCCCTTCCAGCAGGCTGCTCTCGACGTTGTGGCAACGCAACTGCACGCTCCGCAAACGTTTGCGACGGTAGAGGTGCTCGTGTGCATAGTGAAAATACTCGCGCGTTTGCATGGCGTTCCACTGGTACGGCGTCTGCGGTTTCGGCACAAAGTTCGATACGTTCGCAACCACCGCAACCGGCCGGCCGCTGATTTCCCTGCCCAGCCGCGAGATCGTCTCGGCCATGTCGATAATCCCATCCAGGTCGGCCTCGCGTTCGCCGGGCAGCCCGCACATGAAGTAGAGCTTCACGCGCGAGAAACCGTTTTCAAACGCCTTACGGCAGCCCTCGTACAGGTCGTTGTTGGTAATCTGCTTGCCAATCTGCTCGCGCATATCGTCCAGGGCGACCTCCGGCGCTAGGGTCAATCCGCTGCGGCGATCGGTATTCAACACGTCGGCCACCGTGCGCCATTGTTCGTTGATCCGCAGGCTGGGTACCGAGATGCTGACGCCAAGCGGCCGGAACGTCTCTTGCATCCGACGCAGCAGTTCGTCGAACCGTGGATAATCGCTCGTCGAAAGCGACAACAGCGAGATGTCGTTGTAGCCGGTATTGCGGTACGACTCGACGGCAATATCCAGGATCGTTTCGATGGAACGAAACCGCACCGGGCGTTTGATCGTTGTACTCTGGCAGAATCGGCACCGGCCCGGGCAGCCTCGCATAATCTCCACTGCAATCCGGTCTTGCACGCACTCGACGTAAGGCACGATCGGCGAGGTTGGCGCAGGCATCGACTCCAAGTCATCCACTACTGCCGGTGTGATTAAGCACGGCACGTCGTCGCGCGTGGGCCGAACCGCCGCCGGCCGGTCGTTAGAATTGTCTACCGGCCGGTAAAATCGCGGCACGTAAACATACGGCAGCCGGGCGGCCATGGCGGCCAGCATCGACTCGCGACAGCCGCCGGCGTGCTTCAACCGCAGCCACTCGTCGCACACCTGCGGCAGACTCTCCTCGCCGTCGCCAAAGACGAACAAGTCGATAAATCTTGCCATCGGCTCTGGGTTGGCCGTGCCCGGGCCGCCGGCAATCACCAACGGATGCTCCAGCGTGCGGTCTTTCGCTGTTAGTGGAATATCGGCCAGGTCGAGCATCGTGAGCACGTTGGTCGAACACAGGTCGTATTGCAGCGTGAACCCCAGCACGTCGAACCGGCCGAGCGGCGTGAACGTCTCCAGGCTCCACAGCGGCAACCGGAACTCCCGCAGCAGCGATTCCATGTCGGCCAACGGCGTAAACGCCCGCTCGCAGGCCCAGTCGCTGCG
This sequence comes from Pirellulales bacterium, assembly GCA_030642635.1. Taxonomy (GTDB): domain Bacteria; phylum Planctomycetota; class Planctomycetia; order Pirellulales; family Thermoguttaceae; genus DAOWNK01. The sequence continues at coordinate 5,306 of DAOWNK010000108.1, read as the reverse complement.
TCGGTTCATCACGTCGTAAAGGACCTGCATGCCGTGGTTGCTCATGCCGATGGAGTATGCGTCGGGAAACGCAAGGCACAGCTTGCCGCTGACCGTGCGATGGTCCTTGGCCACCGAGTTCAACTCGCCGCCGATGTACTGCCCCGGCGCCTGCACACACGGCAGCAGATAGTTCACAATACGGTCTTTCAACGGCTGGTTGAGCATGGTTTCTTTTGATTATCTCCCAGGTGACGTATAATGTAAATGTGATGATCGAACGAATTCAATTACGGTGTGTGTTGCACTGCTTGGCGCTGGCGGCAATGCTCTACCCAACCGCCGCACCGGCACAGTCGCTCGACGAACTGACCGACGCCCGGAACGTTATGGTCGACGAGGAGATCGTCGCCGCCGGGGTAAAAAACGGCCGGGTGATCAAGTCGATGCGTATCACACCCCGGCACGAATTCGTCTCGCTTGCACAGCGCAAATACGCGTACCTGGACATGGCGTTGCCGATCGGCGAGTCTCAGACGATATCCCCGCCGTTCGTGGTGGCATACATGACCGAAGCCATCGACCCGCAGCCGGGCGACAAGGTGTTGGAGATCGGCACCGGAAGCGGGTATCAGGCGGCGGTGCTCAGCCCGTTGGTCCGCGAGGTCTACACCATCGAGATTGTCAAGCCGCTTGGGCGCAAGACCGCACGCACGCTAAAACGGCTCGGGTACGACAACGTCCACGTCCGGGTGGGTGACGGCTACAGGGGTTGGCCGGAGCATGCACCGTTCGATAAGATCATAGTAACCTGTTCGCCGGAGCAGGTGCCGGGGGCACTTGTCGCACAGCTCAAGGAGGGCGGCCGGATGGTCGTGCCCGTCGGGCGACGATACCAACAAACGATGTATCTGCTGAAAAAGACCGGCGGCAAGATGGTCCCCGAGGCGATCCGCCCGACGCTGTTCGTGCCGATGACCGGCCGGGCCGAGCAGCGCCGCGAGGTGTTGCCCGACCCGTCGAATCCGACGATCGGAAACGGCGATTTCGAGCTTTCCACCGGCGACCCGCCAACGCCGACCGGCTGGCACTATCAGCGGCAACTCGAACTGGTTGTCGATGACGACGCCCCATCGGGCAAGAACTACGTGACGTTCCGCAACTCGGAACCGGGCCGTGGCTGTCGGGCGCTGCAAGGAATGGCCGTCGATGGACGGAAAATCAATGAACTGGAAATTTCGTTCATGGTTCGCGGCAGCGGCATCCGGCCCGGGCAATCCAGACGCCAGCAACCCGTCCTTGCCGTCACATTCTACGACGAGAACCGCGCCGTGCTGGGCCAGCGCGTGCTGGGACCGTGGCGAGGCACATTCGACTGGCAGCACGAGACGGCACGCTGCGAGGTGCCGAAACGCGCACGAGAGGCAATCGTGCGGATCGGCCTGTTCGGTGCGGTCGGCGAGATTTCATTCGATGCCGTCTAGTTGAAAGCGGCGGGGCTGTAAGCCGCTTGCGGCTGAGCAATATTGGCCGTGCGAAGCCGCAAGCGGCAAATCACCCCTTCCTTGCCTGCGGTTTTCACACTAAAATTCCGGTAATCACAATAAAAGGAACCCATCTGATGAACGTACTGATTATCGGCAGCGGAGGGCGTGAACACGCCCTGGCATGGAAAATCGCACAAAGCCGCCGGGCGGAACAGGTTTTCGTGGCGCCGGGCAACGCCGGAACGGCAGAGTCGGCCGAAAACGTCCCGATACCCGCCGACGACCTGCCAGGGCTGGTTCGGTTCGCAGTGGAGAATGAGGTCGGGCTGACCATCGTCGGGCCGGAGGCGCCGCTGGCCGCCGGCGTGGTCGATGCATTCGACCAGTCCGGGCTTCGGATATTCGGACCATCGAAGGCCGCCGCCGAGCTTGAGGCCAGTAAGGTATTCTGTAAAAACCTGCTGCGCAGTGCCGACGTGCCTTCGGCCGAATGCCAGGTATTCGACGATCCGGACCATGCCATAAAATACCTCAAAGATCGCGAGGACGTGCCGATTGTGGTGAAGGCCGACGGACTGGCGGCCGGCAAAGGCGTGATCGTCTGCTCCGGACGCGACGAGGCAGTCGATGCCGTAAACAAAATTGCCAAAGAAAAGGCGTTCGGTTCCGCCGGCGATCGGCTGATTATCGAAGAGCGGCTCGAAGGACAAGAGGCCAGCGTGCTGGCGATAACCGACGGCCGAACCATCGTCACGCTTCAGCCGGCCCAAGACCATAAACCGGCCGGCGACGGCGACACCGGGGCGAACACCGGAGGGATGGGTGCATATTGCCCGGCGCCGATTGTAGACGACCGAATGCTCCATTGGGTCGAGGAGCACGTGCTGGTGCCGACCGTCCATGCAATGAAACGCGCCAGGCGGCCGTTTCGCGGAGTGTTGTACGCCGGGCTGATGATTACCAAACAAGGCCCGAAGGTGTTGGAGTACAACGTGCGGTTCGGCGACCCCGAATGCCAGCCGCTGCTGATGCGGCTCCAAACCGATCTGCTTGATGTATTAGAGGCGGCGGTCGAGGAGGAGCTGGACGAGATCGGACCGCTGCGGTGGGACCCGCGGCCGGCCGTCTGCGTGGTGATGGCAAGCGAGGGTTACCCGGGCAGCTATACCACCGGCCACCCGATTCGCGGGCTGGACGAAGCGGCGAAGTTGCCGGACGTTAAGGTATTCCACGCCGGCACAAAACTCGCCGGCGACCGAATAGTCACCGCCGGCGGCCGTGTGTTGAACGTTACCGCGCTGGGTGAGAACATCGCCGCGGCCAAGCTCCATGCTTATACCGCAGTGAAGTGCATCCGCTGGGACGGTGCATGGTGCCGGAAAGACATCTCCGACAAGGCGTTGGCGTAATTTGCAAGCAGGTGATACACTGCTTTTATGTCATCGTCCAAAGAACGACTAATCGAGCAAATCCACGCCTCGCCGCAGAAGATCGTACTGACCGTTTCAGGCGGCGGCAGCCGGGCAATCGCCGAGTTGCTCGCGGCGCCAGGCGCGTCGCGAACCGTGCTGGAAGCGATCGTGCCGTATTGCCGGCAGGCCATGGCCGGCTGGCTTGGCGGCGGGGCAGGGCAGGGCTGCTGCTCGCACACCGCCCGGGCGATGGCCATGGTCGCCTTCCGCCGTGCGTGTAAGTACAACGAAGATGAAACGGAGCACCCATCGGCCGGTGTGGCCTGCACCGCCGCGTTGACCACAGATCGGCCGAAACGCGGGCCGCATCGTGCCCACGTCGCAATGCAAACCGTGCAGCAGACCGTCACATGGTCGGTTGAACTGAAAAAGGGCCGCCGCAGTCGGGTGGAAGAGGAGCAACTCGTCGCCCGATTGCTCATCAACGCCGTGGCCGAGGCGTGTGGAGTAGACAACCATCTGGAACTGCCGCTGTTGGAAGGCGAACATGTAGACAAATCGTCCGCAACCGCACCAAAACCGTGGCAAGACCTGCTGCTGAAGCGCGTCGAATCGGTGTGTTGCGGCGGGAGCGGCAAACCGACCGGGGCGATCTTTCCCGGCGCGTTCAACCCGCTGCACGTCGGACATCGCCGCATGACCGAAATCGCCGAGGAGGTGCTCGGCGTGCCGGTCGCCATGGAACTGTCAATCGAAAACGTCGACAAGCCGCCGCTGGACTATTTTGAAATTGAGCAGCGTCTTGAACAATTCGACCCTAACCAGGCGGTATGGTTGACCCGGACGGCGACGTTCGAGGAGAAATCGCGGCTGTTTCCAGAGGCAACGTTCATCGTAGGTGTGGACACGCTGCGGCGTATCGCCCAGATGCAATACTACGGCAACGACCCGGCGGCCTGCACCGCGGCGCTTGATCGGATTGTCTCACGGCGGTGCCGGTTCCTGGTATTCGGCCGAGACCTGGGCGCCGGCTTTGTCCGCCTCGGCGATCTCGATCTGCCCGAGCCGCTGCGGTCGATCTGCCGCGAAGTGCCGGCCGAGCAGTTCCGCGAGGACGTATCGTCGACGGAGATACGCAGATCTCCCATGTAATGAAAACAGATAATGGTCTCTTGTATTCTTTGCTGAGTCATGCGAAAATTAAATCTGTTAGTTGTTTGGTAAGAGATGTAAAAGGGAAAAAGGGAATATGGGGGAAAGGGGAAATCAGATATTGGTTCTTCTTTCCCCTTTTCCCTCCCCCTTTTCCCCTTTTCCCTCATTACACATTACGGAGTTAATCGAACATGAAAGTAGTACCACTGGGCGATAAAGTTGTGGTCAAGCGGCTTGAGGCCGAGGAGGTTACCATCGGCGGCATTGTGCTGCCGGATACGGCCAAGGAAAAACCTCGGCAGGGCCGGGTCCTCTCGGTCGGCGACGGCAGGCTGACGGCCGACGGCACGCGGGTTGAACACCAGGTAAGCGAAGGCGACCGCGTGCTGTTCGGCAGCTACGCCGGCGCCGAGGTGGTGGTCGACGACGAAGAACTGCTGATTATGAGCGAGGACGATATACTGGCCGTCATGCCATAAGGTGGTCAGTATGTAGGGTGCGTGAAACGCACCACCCACTACAACTTGTGGTGCGTTTCACGCACCCTACAAAAACTGTAAACGATTCGTGGAAGGGAACCACAGATGAACACAGATAAACACGGATTGTTTGGGTTGTGGTTTGTTCTGTTTGCACTGTTTGTGCTCACTGCGGCGACGACATTGCCGGCTGCGGCCGATCAGCCCGAGGTTGTCAAGGTCGATGCAAAGTCTTGCGCCCGCGCGGTGGATCGTGCGATCCGATTCCTGCAAACCACCGGTCAAGCGCCCGACGGATCGTACGCGGGGTTTACCGGCCCGGGCGCCACCGCCGTGGTGACCACCGGCATCATGCGGCACGGCCGAAGTCCCGACGACCCGCTGGTGGCGAAGAGTCTGAAATATCTCGAAACGTTCGTTCGTCCCGACGGCGGCATCTACAAAAAAGACAACCTGTATCGCAACTACGAAACCTGCCTGGCGCTGCTGTGCTTTGCCGAGGCCAACCGCGACGGGCGTTACGATAAACTGATCGCCGACGCCGGGCGGTTCCTCAAGGGCATACAATGGGACGAAGACGAAGGGCACAACCGCAGCAGCACGAGTTTCGGCGGCGCCGGGTACGGCAAGCATAAACGGCCCGACCTATCGAACACGAGTTTCCTGATCGACGCCTTGCGCGCATCAGGCGCCGGGCCGGACGACCAGTCCGTCAAAAGGGCGCTGATCTTCGTCTCCAGGTGCCAGAACCTCGAGTCAGAACACAACACCACGCCCTTCGCAGCCAAGAACCC
>DAOWNK010000018.1 GCA_030642635.1 Pirellulales bacterium | reverse complement strand
GTTGAGGATCAAGGCCTCTGAACCCTAAAGCTCAACCCCTCGAAAAGTGCGGACTTCGCACTTAAAAACGGAAGAGCCTAATCACTTAAGGGTCAACAGTGCCATTCGGGCCAGGGGCTAGGGGAAGAGGAGAGAAGAGAGAAGAGAGAAGAGAGAGGAGAGAGGAGAGAGGGTGGAATTCACAGTCTCTTTTCTCTCTTCCCTCTTCTCTCTTCCCTCCCCTAGCCCCTATAGGAAAACACACGATGATTTGGCCGGCCATGGCCTTGATTGCCCTCGGGCTGTTCCTAAGCGCGTTTTTCAGCGGCTCGGAGACCGGGTTTTATCGCGCCGGACGGATACGACTGGTGCTCGACGCGCTTGGCGGCGACCAGGTTGCCCGAGGACTTGTTCGGCTTACGAATCTGCCGATGTTGTTCGTGGTTACCATGCTGCTGGGCAACAACATGGCCAATTACCTCACATCGCTGGCGATAGTGATCGGCACCGAGGCGATCATTCATACCGACGGCCACGCGGCCGAGTTAATTGCACCGCTGATGCTGGCGCCCGTGTTGTTCGTCTACGGCGAGTTGCTGCCGAAGAACCTATTTCTCCAGGCGCCCAACCGGCTTCTGCGGCGTGCCGGGCCGCTGCTTCTGGTGTTTGTCGTGCTGTTGTTGCCGATAAGCGTGGTTCTTTGGGGATTGAACAAGTTGCTGGCCTGGTGGTTGGGAGAGTCGCCGGAGCCGGTTCGCCTGACGCTTGCCAGGCGGGAATTGCACGGCGTGCTGGAAGAAGGTCACAAGGCGGGAATCCTTCACCCGGCCCAACGCCAACTTGCCCGGGGTATCTTCGCCGTCGCGTCCAGTCCGGTTGCACAATTCACCACTCCGCTGACGGAATTGCCCATGGCACGCTCAGAGATGAGCAAACAAGACGTACTGGAGCTTGCCCGGCGGCACAGGATTGCAGTCGTGCCGGTCGAGGGGCCGAAGAACACTGCCGGACCGGTCGGGTACGTACGTGTGATCGAACTGGGGTTAAGCAACTCGGAAGAGGTCGGTCCGCTGCGCCCGTTGCTCGAAATTCCCGAGAACGCCATCCATCTTGCAGCACTGACACAGATGCAAAGCACCAACGAAAGCCTTGCCAAGGTCGTCGACCCACGCGGCCGGACGGTCGGCATTGTAACGGCCGATCGGCTGCGCAAGCCGCTGCTGTAAGTTAGCCCCGGGTGAATACACCTGGGGCAATGTTATGGCCCATTCGAATAAATTTGCAGCATCAAACTTGGTGGTCAGCTATCAGCTTTCAGCTCCGGGAACGGTGTTTTTTGTGGGTCTTCAGGCTGACAACTGATGGCTGATAGCTGACAGCTTACTGCGACCCAGGTTGCAAATTTATTGGGCGGGCCATACCAGTGGCGACCATTGCCGGCGGCGCAGGCATTGCCCGCCGTGTATTCACGGTGGGCTAAATGATTGCCTACTTATGATACCCCAGCGATTGGACTACCGAGAGTATCTCTTCGTAGGTGATGAATCGCCGCCGGTGGTGCAGTTTGTACTCGTCGATTGCCCGGGCCAACTCCGCGGCCTCCGGCGAAAGGCCATCGTGCGAGTTGGTAAACTGACGACGTTCACAAATCGTGGAGCAATCATCCAGATCGTAATTGCGACGATCGACAAACGGTTGCGCCGGTGGTTCCAATACCTGTGACATGCCTTGGTTCCTCTCGTTTGCTGCCCCGTATTTTACATCTCACAAAATTGTAGCTTGCGATCCGGTACGGGCTTTTCCGGCCAAGCCGACCATAGAAAGGCTAGTATATAACCATGCCTTGGTCAAACCGGCTGTGACGGATATAGCGGATGTAGGGAAAGACGTAAAAGGGAAGTTTAGCCGCTGGGCTTGCCCAGCGCGTCTCGGGCGGTTATCCGCTTCACGCGCCGTGCAAGCACGGCGGCTAAACGGGCCCAAAGTAACACATCTCAACGCTGTCGTTCCCGACCTGCCGCTGCCGCCAAGTTTGCTGCGGCGTCTTCGTGACGCCCCAACGCACGGTACGCCAGGCCGGCCAGATGGAGCACCTGTTGCGGCTCTTCGCCCGAGGGATACGTATCGGCCAGGCTGTGCAAGGTCGCCAGCGCCAGTTGCGGCCGGTTCAACTCGCGATACAACTCGGCTACGTCCAAGAGCACCTGCCGGTCGTCCGGCGCATATCCCAGCGCACGATGGTAGTCGGCCAGTGCCTGTCGTGTACGGCCTTGGACTCGCATCACCCGGCCTCGAACGGCCCAAGACGACGGGAGCTTCGGGTTTAGGTCTATCGCTTGCTCGGCACTTTGCTTGGCAAGTCGAAATTCTCCGGTCTCCAGGTGCATCTCCGCCAGCCGGACCAGCAGTTCGGCGTCCTGGCCGGCCAATCGGGCCGCCTCTTCAAGGTGTGTAATCGCGTCGTTTTTGGCGCCGCGTCGCCAGAGGGTTTCGGCATAATAGCGTCTGGCCCGCGGATCGCGTGGGCAGGCGTCGACGGCCTCGGCCAGCAGAGTTTCGGCCTCTTGCCGTCGGCCCTGTTCCAGTGCGGCGACCCCTTTCTGCGAGAGTTGCCGGCAGGTTGCCAGCGACTGCCCGCCCGGCCCACGGCTACCCGGCAATCGACAGCCCGAAGCCAGCAGTGCAAGCAACACAACGGTGTGTAATTTGAGACCGGTTGACATTTGACGATCACGGTAACAAAACGGCCGCATTGCAACCAGTCCGATTTTTTGATTCAGTAACACTTCAGCCAACAGCGAGCCGCGGGGCTTGTCCCCGCGCTTACTTTGCGCCGGGATAAACCCGGCGGCTCGCTGTCGGCGCGCCGTTCGCTGTCGGCGCGCCGTGCAAGCACGGCGGCTAAATGGAATATGTTGTAAAGTTTACAAAGCCACTTTCTCAGGGCGATGTATGTGTGGTGTGGTGGATTTCTCTAAATCCTTACCGGAAAATCAGTTATGGCGTTTTTTAGCCTCGGTTTTGGCAAACCGGTTGAGTTTGGCACGGCGAGTGCTCCAACAAAGGAGTATCAAGGCAACCATTCGACCCAATCGGTCTCGGGCGTTCCCGCACGCCCGGGGCCGCATTGATACGGTTGTGTCGTGTGCCGTAAACCTTAGGCATGTCGCGCATGTCCGCGACGAAAAGCCCGAAACCGGGATGGCCGTTTTTTTTGCGGTTTGCACGTTTTTGTTTTTATTGCGAAGCCGCAAGCGGTCGGCGTTGAAACAGAAGGCGGCCATGCCCGACTTCCGCCGATACGTTGCCGGGAAAAGTCTGCTTGGATTCGGTTAATGTAAAGATCATCTCGCCCAACAGGTCCCACTGTGCAAAACCCATCGCCTGCATGGGCCACGATTGCCTGCGCCAAACGGCGATAAGCAGCTCGCGAACCACGTAACGCGGACTTCCGGCCAGCACCGCCGTGTCGATCCGCACCGCGTTGCGGTTCTCGACGGTTACACACTTTTCAAACAAGTCTTCGACCAGCGAATCGACCACGCACTGTAGCTGGCCGGCTAACGTGCCCAACCGCAGCAAGGCGTCGGCTACGGCGGGGTTGAAGCGATCTGCCAACTGCGGCAGCAACTCATGGCGGATGCGGTTGCGTGTGAATCGCACGTCGTCGTTGCTCGCATCGGACCGGTACGGCTGGCCGAGGTGGTCGAGATACTCCAACAACTCATTGCGGTGCAGTCGGAGCATGGGTCGGATTAGTGTGACGGCCGGGCTGAGCCGCCGGATGCGCGACATGCCTGCCAACCCGGCGATGCCCGTGCCGCGAACGATCCGGTGCAGGATCGTCTCGGCCTGATCGTCGGCAGTATGTGCGGTGGCCACGTACCTGGCCCCGAGGCATTCCGCCGCTTTTTGCAGGAAGCCGTATCGGGCGTCTCGGGCCGCCTCTTCCAATCCGTTGAGCTGGCCGGCGTCCGTCGCCCTGATATCGGCATATCCGACTTCGCACGGTACGTTCAACTGTCGGCACAGATCGACGGTGAACGCCTCGTCGGCGTCCGACTGCTCACTGCGTAGCCGATGGTTCAGATGTGCGGCCCACAGCCGTCCCGCTCCGGCGGTCTTAATCGCCGAGATTGCCCGCAACAACGCGACGCTGTCGGCCCCGCCGGAAACGGCCAGCAGGACGGTTACATCCTGCCACGATTCCGGCGGCCAGTCGTCGGCCAGCATGGTTTCGACGTGGTGTGGAGTAGTCATGTCACTGTTTTCCAAAACCGTCCATTTATCCTAGTTCCTCAGTATGACCGTCTCAAGCGGCGCCGACAAGCCAATTTATTGCTTATCGGTGCGACAACTCTCCTTTGCAGCCTGCCGATACTCTGATATAATAATAACTTTTCAATATTCAACAAAAAGAATTGATAAACCGTGAATACGGTACAAGAAGTAATTGCCGTCGCCGCTTCGGCCGTGATGGCCGCCGTGTTAACATTCCTGTTAGTCAGGCTTCTGGACCGTCTGCGTCGCAGAGACGCCGAGTTCGAGGCCCAGGAGATCGTTCGCAAGGCCAAGCAGGAGGTCGAGAATCGCCGGCGCGAGGCCGAGCTTGAAATCAAAGAGGTCTTGATTAAGCAACAGGCCGAAAACGAAAAGGAACTCCGCAGAATACGCGGCGAGTTGCACGAACGCGAGCGGCTATTGGATAAGCGCCAAGATGCGCTTGAAGAACAGGCTGAGCAAATCCGCAAGCAGGAAAAAATAGTCGAAAGCACACAGCGAAAGCTGACCGAGCGGATTCAAGACACCAACCGCCGCAAGGAAGAACTCTCTAAGCTGGTCGACCTGCAACGCCAAACCCTTCACGAACTGAGCGGGCTGAGCCGCGAGGAGGCCGTCAACCGGCTGCTGGAGATTCTCGATACACAACTACAGCAGGAAACCGGCTCGGTAATACTGAAGTATGAGAAACAGATCGAAGAGACCTGCGACCAAAAGGCCCGCGAGGCGCTGCTGATCTCCTTGCAGCGCTACGCAGCGGCGCATACCGCCGAGACCACCACAAGTACGGTCGGGATTCCCAACGACGAGATGAAGGGCCGGATCATCGGCCGCGAGGGCCGAAACATCCGGGCGTTCGAGAAGGCGACCGGCGTTGACGTCATTATCGACGATACGCCGGGTGTGGTGATCGTCAGCGCATTCGACACGATCCGCCGAGAGGTCGCACGGCTTGCGTTGGAGAAACTGATCGTCGACGGACGAATCCACCCCAGCCGTATCGAGGAGATCGTCGCCGACACCGGCCGCGAACTGGAGCGCCACATCAAACGCCTCGGCGAAGAGGCATGCCAGGAAGCCGACGTACACGGCCTGCACGAGCGGCTGGTGCATCTGATGGGACGACTGAATTTCCGAACCAGCTACGGACAGAACGTCTTGCGGCACAGCATCGAGGTGGCTTACATCGCCGGCATGTTGGCCGATGAGATGGGGATGGACGCCGCACTGGCCCGACGCTGCGGACTGCTGCACGACGTTGGCAAGGCCGCCGACCATGAAGCCGAGGGCGGACATCCGAAAATCGGCGCCGATTTGCTTAAACGTTATGGAGAACCGCCCGAGGTGATCCATGCCGCCGCCGGACACCACGACGATCTGAGGGTGGAAAACCCGTACACCATGCTGGTATCCGCCGCCGACGCGTGCAGTGCGTCGCGACCCGGGGCCAGACGCGAAACGCTGGAACGCTACGTCAAACGTATGGAAGAACTCGAGTCGATCGCCGCCAAATTCACCGGTGTCGAACAGGCGTACGCCATTCAGGCCGGACGCGAGCTGCGCGTGATGGTCAGCGCTAAAGACACCACCGACGAAAGTGCCGCCAAAATCTGCCGCGACATCGCCAAGGCGTTCGAGGAACGACTCACATATCCCGGCGAGATTAAAGTCACCGTGTTGCGGGAAACAAGGCACATCGAGATGGCGCGGTAGGTAGGTGGTAGGCGGTAGGCGGCAAAAACCATCTACCGCCTACCATCTACTATTCCCCCTTTTTTCTTCCCTGCCCAAGCCTCATCCACCGGAGCACTGTCCGGTGGTTCCAACGCGGCGCACCCGAACCGCAACTCGTTTGCAGACAATGCTTTCGGGTCGCTGAAAAGCGAGGGCGAGGGGACTCGAACCCCCAACCACCGGATCGACAGTCCGATACTCCAACCAATTGAGCTACGCCCCCGGAAGCGTAAAGCTCTGAATTGTATAACCTAAACTTGTAATATGCAAGGGGTCGCAAAATTCTTGTAGCCATAAAGCCGCGACCGGTGGTCGCGCTGCCAAAGAAGGGATCGGCTATGGAGCGATACTACTGGGAGGTTTTGCGAGTGATCGACAAGATGGGCACCCAGGAATGGCTGTTTGTACTGGTCGTGGTGATCGTCTTTGGGATGTTTTGCTTGAAGGGATTCGGATCGCGGTCGAAATACTAAAATTTCACCAGGTGCGCCGTCTTGTCGGCACAAACGGACCAACCGGCAGAATCATATCACAGCACGGCGCCGATTCCGGGCGCGATATGCCAAATTGCGACCTAGAGTTGTATGAATTGGCATATCGCCACATACCAAGTTACAATCGGTGGTCGCGTCATATAAAACACCATGGATATTTGGTCTTTGCAGATTCCATTGCCCGTCGCGCTGGCCGTGATCGCCACGGTTGGTTATTTGTTTGGTCGTCGCACAAAACCGATCACCAACGATTTGCTATTACGCTCGCGACGCGAGTTGCGACGTGCCCAACTGGTGGCCAGCGAGTTGGAAAAGATATCCTGGAACGTTCGCAAGAGTTTGGCCAAGCACCACGCCAGTGTAAGCAGGTTCAAGGAACGGGTAGGAAAGCTCGGCGAGTATCAGAAGGAGGCCGCCTGGAAGGAACTCTGCAACGAGGCCGAAGAGATACTCAAACCGACCTTGCAACTGGCCGCGCAAATGGCGCATGCCTATGACGAAATCCGACAGCAGAGTGCCCATCTGATGACCTTCACCGAGGTCCGCACCGACTCGCTGACAGGCGTGAACAACCGTCGGGGACTGGACGACACACTGGCGGCGCAGTTCGCCACGATGACCCGATACGGCTCACAGTTCTCGCTGGCAATGTTCGACATCGACCGCTTCAAAAAGATTAACGACAGGGAAGGACACCTCTACGGCGACCGTGTGCTGCGGGAACTGGCCAGATTGTTGGACGAATCGGTGCGCGAGACCGACATCGTTGCCCGATACGGCGGCGAGGAATTCGTGGTGGTTATGCCGCAAACCGATCTGGACGGCGCATGCGTGTTCAGCGAACGCCTGCGGGAAAAAATCGAGCAGCAGATGGCGCTAACCGTAAGCGGTGGAGTCGCCATAGCGCTGGGCGACGACACCCAAGATTCGTTGATCGCCAGGGCCGATAACGCACTGTATGGCGCAAAGGCCGCCGGCCGAAACTGCGTCTTCTTCGACGACGGCGAACACGTCGAACAGGTTGTTGAGGAAGCAGCAAGCACGATTGTGTAGGCGGTAGAAAGAAGGCGGAAGGATGAAGGGGGAAGGCGGAGTTCAAGCTTCCCCCTTCCCCCTACCCCCTACTCGCCTCTGAGTTTCAACCCTTGCAGCGTGAGCTTCTCGCGGACTTCGTTCAGGCTGGTCACGCCGAAGTTTTTGCTTTCCAGCAGGTCGTCGCCGGTGCGTCGCAACAGGTCGCTGATGGTATTTATACCCAGTCGGATCATGCACTTTCTGGCGCGGACCGACAAGTTCAACTCGGCGATGGGTTGTGCGAGCAATGCCTGTTCGTCCGGCGAGAGCTCTTCCGGTTCGAACGGTTCCAGGAGTTGTTTTTCGTGGGCGAACTGTCCCAGGCGAAGTCCCTTGCCGGTAAGCATCTCTCGGATTTCCACCAGGCTGGTCTCGCCGAAGTTTTTGCTGGCCAGCAGTTCCTGCTCGGTGTTGCTGCATAGTTCGCCGAGCGTCATAATACCCATTTTCTGCAGGCAGTTGCGACTTCGGACCGAAAGCTCAAAGTCGGTGACCGGAATGCTCAGCATTTGGCTCAGCCGGTCGTGTTTCTTCTGTGCATCATCGTCGTAATACTGATCGGTGGCGGCTTCGGTGTCGCGTATGAATAGCGACGCGCGAGCGTTGTCTGGATAGACGTCCAAAATACGCTGATAGCACTGTGCGGCGCGTTCGTACTGCTCGCGGTCTTCGTACAATAAACCAAGGTTCATAAGCGAGCCGACGTGAGAGGGGAACCGGTTTGCCGACCGTTTGTATAGTTCTACTGCCGTATCGTCGTTGCCGCGTCGGTCGTTTTCCAGCGCCAGTCCGAACAAAGCGCCCGCATGATTGCCGTCCGATTCGACTGCCCGTTCGTACAACGCGACCACTTCGTCCGGGTTCCCGCCGATTGTCGCGACGGTGGCCGCCCGTTGGGTAAGGTACTCGGCAGTCTGCTCGACCGCACCGGAGAGTGTGTCTAACGTGTCCAGCGCGGCGACCGGGTCGCCGGAGTTGCGCTGGACCCCGACCTTGCCCAAGGCACATTCGGCGGCGGCGTATCCGGCCTTGTCGGCAGCGGCGTAGCTTTCCAGGGCAATGTCGTATTGCCCTCGTGCGAAGTACGATTTAGCCAAATAGAATTGCGCCAGCGCACCGCCGTCGCCCTGGCGGAGCACCTTGATCGCCTGAAAGTATCGACCAAGAAGGTACAGGCAGACACCCAACCGGACATTGCTGGCCGGGCTGTGCTCTTCCTTGTCCTGAAGTTCGCCCACCGCGTCGCGGAGCAACTTGTAATTGGAATAGTCGGCGGTAATCACTTCTATCACCTGAGAGATTTGTGCAGGACCGAACGAACTGTTCAACAGAACCACTTGCTTCAGATCAAAATCTGTAACTTCAGCCATTGTTTGCTATCTCCTGAAATAGTGCCCAAGAGCCAGCGGTGGGAATCGAACCCACAACCCCCGCATTACGAATGCGGTGCTCTGCCAATTGAAGCTACGCTGGCGATAGACCCCGGGCGACCAACGAAGCCCTGTAAGCTACGAAAATATGGCGGCAGAGTCAATGGGTGGCCGAGGCGGTCAGCCGAATTCACGCGACAGCAATCCTGTGACTCACCCTCTTAATGAATGATCCGAGTTAGTCCGTCCGAGCCTTCCGTCCAAGGGACCGATTCGGTCGTCTGACCGGCAGAAGAGCTCTCGTGATCGGACGGTTCGAGTTTCAGATCGGTGATGATCACATCGGCAATTGCCCTGATGCCTAGCGTTTCGTTGATTTGCTCCTGCAATTGCCGCTTCAGGTCTCCAAGATTGGGGTCGTCGAAGTCGCTGCTGTGTGCCTGTCTCAACAACTCCTCGATGCCCTGCTGGAGTCGGAATTTGCGTATAAAAAGCCGTTTTCGGGCAGCCTTGTCTACATGATCCAGCAGCGCGATGTGCAGCGAAAACTCCGCCGCGGCAATCCGGCCGGTCTCGCCACGATCGGCCTCAAATTGAAATTCACCCAGACTGACCTCCGGGTTGGGTTGCACGGTAGATGACGTGGTTGACCATTTGTACACTATGTACACACCCATTTGTAGTACAATCAACCCACCCATAATGACCGCCAGCCGCTTGATGGTCAGAAACCGTGCGAGAAATGCCTTCTTGCCCGAGGATTTTGACGATTCCTGGTCCAATTCGGACTGGTCGTTACGCGAATTTTGACTTTCTTCGTCAGCCATGGTCGTAAAACCCTTGTTAAGGCACTCCAACAAAACTACCTGCGAGCCCCATCTACCTGCGAGCCCCCATCTACCTGCGAGCCCCCAGGTTTATCCTGGGGCAAAGCTTTGCGTGGGGATAAACCCCACGGCTCGCTGGTTTTATGCTCCGATGGAAGTGTAGCTCATATTAAGGCGATGCTGCACATAAAAATTGGGACCTCTGACGACCACCCTACACAAGTGGCTTTTCAGGCGGCAAGGGCAAGGTAAACCACCTGATCGCAATTCGTCAGAGGCCCCACGGGCCATCTAATTGAGCGTTTGCCAGAACAAATCGAACGCCTGGCGTCTCACAGTGAAGTGCATTCGACGTGCCGAACACACAAAACACGTACTCAAAAAGATTGTGCCGAATGTAAGTCCTTTGCACCAAAGAACTTACGAAACCACGGCTGGCAACTCCGGCACAAGTCCCCCGAGAAACAACCAACTGACTACGGTGAGCAATTTTGCAACAATTGGGCTACTTCAGCGCTACAATGATTGTGAACAATTGCGTATACTCTCGGAGGTGATTATGTGTGAAAAGGAAAAAATTGTAATCTCGGTTAACCCGATCGCCGGGGCCAGATCGGCTCAACCAAGGGTCGAACGGCTCGTCGATCTGCTCGGCAGGCAAGGATTCCGCCTCGAGGTGCTCACCAATCTGGACCAGGTCGCCGAACAGGCCAACCGATGGCACGCCGAAGGATGCCTAAAGGCACTGGTCGGGGTCGGCGGCGATGGAACGGCCGCCGAACTGGTCAATCGCACTACAGTCGGACTGCCGCTTACCATGCTCCCGGCCGGCAACGAGAACCTGCTGGCGCGGTACCTCGAACTTGGCAGCTCGCCGGAAGATATTTGCCGAACCGTCGCCGATGGGCGCCTCGTCCGGCTCGATGTCGGCAAAGCGAACGGACGGCTCTTCCTGCTGATGCTCGGCTGCGGATTCGACGCAGAGGTAGTCCGGCGAGTGCACGGCCGACGAAAAGGACACATCCGAAGCAGAAACTACTTCAAGCCGATACTGGATACAGCATGCAGCTATCGGTATCCGGAACTTCATTTACACTATGATGATGACGATATGAAATCACCACGCCCGGCGGTCAGGTGGCTGTTCGCGTTTAACCTGCCATGCTACGGTGGCCGGCTGCCGTTGGCGCCACAGGCCGTCGGCACCGACGGGCAATTAGATATTTGTGCATTCCGGCGCGGATCGCTGCTGAGCGGGCTGCGATACGCGGCGGCCGTGTACCTTCGCCGCCACCAACGCATGGCCGACTGCACGACCGCCCGGGTGCGGCGAGTGCGGATTACCTCGGACGCCGAGGTGCCGTATCAACTCGACGGCGACCCCGGTGGGTTCCTGCCGGTAGAGGTCGAGGTTGTCCCGCAGCGGCTTGCGATACTCGTGCCGAAGGAAGCGTGAAGAGAGAGGAGGGAAGAGAGAGGAGAGAGGATAGGGGGAATTGAATTTTCCAATCTCTCCTCTCTCTTCCCTCTTCTCTCTTCTTGTCCCCGACAACTGATAGCTGACAACTGATAGCTGATAGCCCAAAACAAGGACACCCACCCCATGCCAGAAAACCCTGCCACGATCGGGCCGTATAGCTGCGGCGCCGGCCGGCCGCTGTTGATAATCGCCGGGCCGTGTGTGCTGGAAGACGAGGCCTTGGCGCTGTCAATCGCCGGGCGGCTGAAGCAGATTGCCGAGGAATTGCACGTCCCGTTGATCTTCAAGGCGTCGTTCGACAAAGCGAACCGCACCAGCATCGACTCGTACCGGGGGCCGGGCCTGAAGGCCGGCCTGGCGATACTCGGCTGCGTGAAGGAATCGACCGGGGTGCCGGTAACCACCGACATTCACGAGCCGCACCAGGCGGCCGCGGCGGCCGAGGTCTGCGACTTGCTGCAAATTCCCGCCTTCCTTGCCCGACAGACCGACCTGCTCATCGCAGCGGCAAAAACAGGACGGGCGGTCAACGTAAAAAAAGGACAGTTCATGGCGCCTTGGGATATGAAACACGTCGTCGGCAAGCTGGAAGCGGCCGGATGCCGAAACATACTCACATGCGAACGCGGCACGTTCTTCGGCTACGGGCGGCTGGTAAACGACATGCGAGCAATACCACAGATGCAGGCACTCGGCACACCGGTAGTCTTCGACGCCACGCACAGTGTCCAGGAACCGGGCGGGTTGGGCGGCACGACCGGCGGCAACCGGGCGATGGTCGAGCCGCTGGCACGCGCAGCGGTGGCCGTCGGCACGGACGGGCTGTTCTTCGAGACGCATCCCGAGCCGGACAACTCGCCCAGCGACGGAGCGAACATGATACCGCTGGATCGGTTTGAGGCTATGCTTCGGGGCCTGCTTGCCATCCGAAAAACCGTGGAGGAGTTTTCGTGAACTTCAATCGCTACTTGCTGTTGCTGCTGGGGCTTATTGTCGGATGCGGCGGCTCTGCCACTTCGCCGGGTCCGGGTGGCCCGAGCGGCGAGGCCTCGGCCGACCGATGGCACAACGAACTGTTCACATATGCCATCGACAACCTGAACCGGCTGGAACAGTTCGACACCGGCGAGATGGTCCGGGAAATAGCAATGCGACTCGAACGGTCAGCACGGGGTGTACGATCCGACGATGCATTGATGGAAACATGGCCGCAGCCGGAGATGCTCCGGCAGATCGTAAATAGGCTCAACCAGTGGATTCGCGTCCAGAAACCACCGAAACCTTGGCGGCCGGATCCGATTGTCGAAAGCCTGCCAAAACCGCTTCGGGAACTGCCGCTGGTCGAAGGGCTGGGTAAGTTGGAGTTCTGCCGATACGATGGGTTTGCACTGCGAGAAGTCGTTTGGCTACGCGACATATCGAACTGGGCACGTGGCCGGCAACTCAACGACTTGGACCGTGCAAAAGAACTGTTCGACTGGACGGTTCGGAACATACAACTCGAATCCGACACTCTCGGGAACGAGGCACCCGCCGTCGAGCACGTCCCGCAAGTGCCCTGGGAAACGATCATGTTCGGCCGCGGCACCGCCGTGGAGCGTGCGTGGGTGTTCATACTGCTTGCCCGGCAGCAGGGGATTGATGCGGCAATGCTCGCGGTGGGAGAATCGTTGCGGTCGTGGGCGGTCGGTGTGCTTGTCGACGATGAGCTATACCTGTTCGATCTGGCCTTGGGGTTGCCGATCCCCGCACCGGACGGCGTGAAACTCGACCAGTCAGGGCAGTTCGACATCCGGCCGGCCACGCTACAGCAGGTAGTCGCCGACGAAATGCTGCTGCGGCAACTCGACGTTGATGAGTCGAACCCGTATCCGGTGAAGGCGTCTGACCTGGAGCGTGTGGTTGCGCTGGTCGAGGCATCGCCCGTGTATCTGGCCCGACGTATGGAGATGATCGAATCGCGATTGGTCGGCAAGCAGAAGATGGTGCTCAGCATCGACGCGACCGCCCAGGCTGCACGTTTTGCAGCCTGCCGGCACGTATCCGGCACACGGCTATGGACGCTGCCATACGAAACGCTTCTGAGGCGGTCGCAGCTCCCGCCCGAGCAGGTTCAAAAGCGGTTGGCCGCACTGCTGCCGTTTTACGCCATGCCCGGCTCACCGCTGCGCAAGGCGAGGATGCTTTACATCAACGGCGATTTTACCGGCACCGACGGCGCGACGGTCTTTTACCAGCACTGTCGGCCGGCAAATCGCGTGCTGGCCGCCGCGCCGATCCACCGGATGGAAAAGGCGGTTTACAGTCGGGCGAAGCAGGACGCCAGCTATTGGCTCGGCCTGCTGGCGTTTCAGCGTGCGAAGTATTCATCGGCCGCCGACTATTTTGCCCGGCGTGTGCTCGAGGCCTCGCCCGGCGGACCGTGGACACACGGTGCGATGTACAACCTGGCGCGGACGTACGAAGCCTCCGGCCGAGATGACAAGGCAATCGAACTTTACCGATCCGATACGAATTCACCGGCCTATCACGGCAATGTGTTGCGTAGTCGATATTTAGCCGCCGTGCTTGCTCGGTAGCTAGACGAAAAATTCCCCTTCTCACTGTCCATTTCACGCAATTTCCGTATAATTGCAGCTATGAAGTTACAAATTGTGATCTTAAGCTGTGTTGTGTTGCACCAATCCTTCACCAAAGGGCTATAATGGCAAAACGGACTTTGTTGATTCCCATCGAGCGCATCGACCGCTCGATTCTGATGATCCGGGACCAGAAAGTCATACTGGATTATGACTTGGCGATTCTATACGAAGTCGAAACTAAATACTTGGTTCGTGCCGTAAAACGAAATCTTGACCGTTTTCCTGCTGATTTCATGTTTCAATTGACCACAGAGGAGTTTGAGAACTTGAGGAGCCATTTGGGCACCTCAAGCCAGTGGGGTGGTCGCCGTCGTCCACCTTATGCGTTCACCGAGCATGGCGTTGCAATGCTTTCCAGTGTACTTCGTAGTCGGCGGGCAATTGAAGTAAACATCGAAATCATGCGGGCATTTATCCGCCTACGGCAGATGTTCGCCTCGCACGCCGATCTGGCGAGGAAGCTCGAAAACCTCGAAAACAAGTACGACACTAAATTCAAAATAGTCTTCGACGCCATTCGTCGACTGATGGAGCCGACGAAACCGCAAAAACAAAAACCGATTGGGTTTCACGCGAAGCAGTCGAGATAATTGTGTATAAAATAAAATGGAAATGGCGGAAGGAAAAGTCGAGGTGGTCGCAAATTGCGACCTCCTCCAGCGGCTGAATTGAACCGATTTGATGCATCACTTTTTCCAACTCCACCACACCGACGCTGCAACCGCGGCACGGCGAGGTACGTTCCATACGCCGCACGGTGCGGTCGAAATGCCGGCGTTTATGCCCGTCGGTACGCTCGGAACGGTCAAGGGGTTGGAGATCGAGCAGGTCCGTACCACCGGCACGCAAATGCTGCTGGGCAATACCTACCACCTGAGCCTGCGTCCCGGCGAGCAAGTGGTCGAGGCGTTGGGCGGGCTGCACCGGTTCACCGGCTGGGACGGCCCGATATTGACCGACAGCGGCGGGTTCCAACTGTTCAGCCTGGCACATCGCACCAAGGTGACCGAGCAACAGGTCGTGTTCCGCTCGCACATCGACGGCCGAGCGGTCGAGCTGTCGCCGGAGCGGGCGGTCGCCATACAGGAATCGCTCGGCAGCGACGTGGCCATGGTGCTGGACCACGTGGTCGGGCTGCCCAGCCCGCCGGAGATTGTCCGAGACGCGGCCGAGCGGACAGTCCGTTGGGCGGTGCGGTGCCGGGATATTGCAATGCGGAAAGATCAGGCACTGTTTGCCATTGTCCAGGGCGGGCTGGACACCGAGTTGCGCGCGAAGTGTGCCGGAGAGCTGGCCGCGATGGACTTCGCCGGATACGCCGTTGGGGGCTTAAGCGTCGGCGAGGAGCCGGCCGAGATGTACCGGGTGCTGGATGCGACCGTACCGGAACTGCCGGCCGACCGGCCGCGATACCTGATGGGCGTGGGCCGGCCCGAGGACCTGCTGGAGGCCGTCGTTCGGGGTATCGACCTGTTCGACTGCGTTATGCCCACCCGCAACGGACGCAACGCCATGGCGTTTACCGACACCGGGCCGATACGGCTGCGAAACCTTCAATACGAACGGGACGAGCGGCCGCTTCAAGAGGGCTGTCCGTGTGTTGCCTGCCGCCGGAGCCGGGGTTATATCCGACACCTGTTCGTTTCTGGCGAGATGCTCGGGCCGATACTGCTGTCAATTCACAACTTGACGTACTACCAGCAGTTGCTGGCCGGGGCCAGAGCAGCAATCGAGGAAGACCGGTTTGAGGCGTTTCGTTTGGAGAAGCTGCGCGGTTGGGGCGGCTGTTCGTAGTGACCGCATTCATACGGTCTCGTGGGCAACCAGTTTAGCCGCCGTGCTTGCACGGCGCGTGAATATGAAAAAAGGCTCTTCCGTTTCTGGGTGCAAACTCCCGAAAACCTCCGAGCCAGGGATGAGTTGATTGTGCCCTAAATGTCAGGCCGGTCAAGTGATACCTTTTACCTGTCTTCTTCCATAACCTGGAAACCGATTAGAGTAGCCAGGTCTCTAATCTTTTCTCTGAGGTCACCATAGGTAGCAGCCCGATGGATGCCATATTCGTCAGGAGAGAAATGCCTCTGTACTTTCTTTGCATCAACTGATGCAATCAACTTCGTCCTGCACATGAAGTGGTCTAGATCCTTGTAGAGAGCATGACCATCAACCGTCTTGCCGGTATGAAGCCCTATTTTCTTGTGAAGCACGTAGACTTTCCAGATAGTGACGGGCTCATCGACGGGGAATTCTACTTGCGGACCAGTGCCTGAACCCGGTTTGGAAGTACCTTTTACAGGGCTTTGTGCATGGCTTCTTATGATATAGGGAAGTCTTCTATCATCTCCATAAAAGTTAATTGGCGCCCCGCAATGTAGAACGATAGATACATCGTTGAACGTATCTATCATCAGGTCGCCAAGCATACTTGGTCTACCAGTGAGGTAATAGCCCAAGAGATGGGTGACCATAATGTTTTCGTACTCCTGACAAATAGCCTGGATGCCTCGTTTTTGAAACTCCATCAGCCCCAAACCGGGCCAGAAGAGGTCTTCCAACTTCCTGGTTCCGGTAAGGGACCTCATGTGAGTTGATACTGCGTTGCAATTGTATTTCTTTCTTAATGCATCAAAAGCCAAATACGATTTGGCTGTTTTTACTACCTCCGATTCGGTAGTATCTGTCATCGCCTTAGCTTCATCAATCCACATTCTTGCGATTGCTTGCGCTTTCTTCTCGTCAACTTTCTTGACAGCTTCGTAGAATTCCTTCGGTTCTACCCTTACAAGCTCTACTCCAAGCAGTTCTTTTAGCGCATGAGTGTAGGTCTGATTATAATCTTCTGGGAAACGTTTAAGCCTATCTCCTTGATAATCTACCTGAGCGAGGTACTTGCAAGGCGTGATAACCAAGATTCTCGACTGTTTCAAGTTCTTTACAACTTCAATCAACCGGATCTTTTCCACCAGGTCTCCAAACATGGCTGAAGAAATACGAGGGGAACAACACCTTAACCTGTCCAGGGAAGCAGTCAGGATCTTTCCTTTCTCGTATTTGGGGCCTCCTACCAGCACACGATCCTCTTCTTTCCCTGTATAGAAAAGCTTATAGGGAACATTCATGAACTCATGAACGTTATACACAACGATGGTGGGCAATCCACTGAATGCCAATCGATACTCTCTGCAAGTTCCAATAATCAGCACACCATCCAGAGATTCCTTGAGACTTTGCAAATCGCGAAGAGCAGAATCAAGAGTTGTATCAGGTTTGGTTACGTCCCTTACAACGAAAGTTACCCCTTTACATGCAGCTTGCAGTTTACGCAAGAGTTCGTCATTGGTTACAAGACGTTCAGGCGATCCTCCAGCGCATCCGCAACCCTTCGTATCAAATACCGTATATATTTGTGTGTCTCTGTTCACCAACCCCTTGGGCGACTCTTCACCGTTGACGCGCTTTCCTAGGAAACTGATCAATCCCAAACAAAGGATGCTCGGCACGACGAAGCCCAGGAAGCCGCGCGCAGCTCGATAGAACCCATTTTGCAAATCACCTTTTCCGTTCATTTTCTCTTCTCCTCTCTTGGATGACAGCAATTCCCGCTGGGCCCTGGGCCGCTGCAAAAAAGGGTGTTTTTGGCATTGGCTTTCGTAAACATTGGTAGCAGAATCCCGGCTGTTTGCTAGCGATACCTGTTTACTATACTCGACACGGGCGAGAATTGCGATTTTCTGGACCGCTTATGTCGCGCGGCATGCCAGCAACCATTGCTAGCACACCATCGATTATAGTTGGCTCGACACGCGTGTCAACCCCGCAAACCGGAATTTGGCGGATATATCATCCCTCGGGGGGGGGTAGTCATAAGCCGTTATGGAGACCCGGGTTGCGTCAAAACGGAAAACCGAAAAAAATTCAAGATGGGGCAGAAAAGTGCCGTTTCTTCGACGCGCCTACTCCATTTCCTTCCTCTGGATCGCCTTTTTGCGGTTGGCTCGCGCGAGGTTCGCAGTGAGGTAGGCCGGGTTGAAAACCCGGCGGTGGTTTGTTGCAACGTTGGTCAACCCGCCGGGTCGCGACCCGGCCTACTCTGGTTGATTCCAATCGGGGCATGGGTTTTCACCGCCCCAATCGACCGAATATTCCCCCATTTGCACAAACCTCTTGAAACTCGACCAGGGATAATCGCAGACACGGCAAACCAAGCCGTGTTTCACCGGGTTCCAATGGATATAATCAACGCAACGTTTCAGGTCGTCTTCGTCGCGGCATGTATGTTCCCAAAACCGCGTCTGCCAGACGCCGCGGCCGTTCTGATTTCTTTGTTCATTCGTGGGCGGCGCTTCCTGGCCGCCGTTAGCCAAATAGGCTGTAGTGAAACGCGATTTGACCAGTCGCCATCGTGTGGAGTAATCGCTGTCGCCAAGCGGCAGAGTCCAAATGCAGTGTAGGTGTTCCGGCAACAACACGACCGCGAACAAATCGAACGGCCTTTCGCGACGGACGTCGGAAATTGCCTCGCGTAAACAGCGTCGAGCCAAAGACGAATCCAAAATCCTTTGCCGACGATGTGTTACTACGGTAAAGAAATAGGTTCCCCCGGAAACGTAATTGCGCCGATAGTTGCCCATAATCATGTAGGCCGGGTTGAAAATCCGGCGGTGGTTTGTTGCAATGCCGTTCAATCCGCCGGGTCACGACCTCAGGTTTACCCACATTATTGTGCGCTAATTCTACAAAATGTGCAGCCTGAAGTCAAGTAGGCCGGGTCGTGACCCGGCTGGTTGGGCGATATTGTCGTGACCCGGCTGGTTGGGCGATACTGCGGCGGATCATCGCCGGGTTTTCAACCCGGCCTACAGCTAAACGATCTTTCCCCCTTGTTCGTTGGGTTCCAACCGTTTATGATACCTGGCTACCTGTTCGTGATTCCGTTGGATATGTCTCGTTTTTGATTAGGTGATTGTCGTGATGTCAGAATTTTTCACTGGTTTATTGCTCTTTGCCCAAGAGGGGGGCAAGGCTGCGCCCGGGGGGAGCAATCTGCTGAGTATGCTCTTCCCGTTCCTGGCCATCGGGTTGCTGTTCTACATGCTGCTGCTGCGGCCGCAACAGAAGGAGCAGGCCAGACGCAAGGGAATGCTCGCCTCGATCAAGAAGAACGACCATGTGCTCACAGCCGGTGGGATATACGGCGTGGTGACAAACGTTCACGCCGAGGCCGACGAGGTTACCGTCAAGGTCGACGAATCGACCAACACGAAGCTCAGGATGACGCTCAGTTCGATTTCCCGGGTGCTGGGTGAGGAATCGTCTGGGGATTAGGGATTGGGGATTGGGGATTAGAATTTTGTCTTCCGCCTCAACCCTAATTCCTAATCCCTAATCCCCAATTTCTAATCCCTACAAAGAACCACAGGAACTACTTTCCATGCCTTGGCCAGTTATTTTGCTGATAGTCGTCGCGTTGTTGACCGTGCCGTTTATCTTCGGCGGTTATGTCGCACGGAAGTTTCGGATGCCCGACTACGGGTGGAAGATCGGGCTGGTGCTTTGCACGTTGGCCTGCGGGATTGTAATTAACGTCTTCGCATGGCCGCCGAAGCTGGGGGCCGACTTAAGCGGCGGTGTGGTCCTCGTCTACGAGGTCGATCAGGATAAAAAGACCGAAGATAAAAAGCTCACCGGCAACGAGATGGAGCGTCTTATCGCGGCGGTTTCTCGGCGTGTGAATCCCGGCGGAGTAAAGGATGTGACCATCCGCCAATACGGTGTAGAGCAGATCGAGATCATTATCCCGTACGTCGATGAGGACGAGGCCAAGCGGATCGAGAGCGACGTCAGCCGTGCCGGAACGCTGGAGTTCCGCATCCTGGCGAACACTCGCGACCACAAGCCGCTGATCGCCCGGGCCAAGGCCGAGAACACCAAGATTATCAAGGATTCGGAAGGCAACGAGTTGGGCCGCTGGGTGCCGGTCGATCCGGGACAAGTCGCCAGCTTCGACTATCCGGAGATCGCCAGACGCACCAGGCGGGTCGGAGAGAATGAAATCACGGAAATCCTGGTGGTCAAGGACGAGTTTGACGTTACAGGCGGATACCTGACTCAGTCTACGCCCGGGGTGGACCGTCGCGGGCAGCCGTGCGTGAACTTTACGTTCAACTCCGCCGGAGGACACCTGTTCAGAAGGCTGACCAGCTCGAACCTGCCGGACAAGGTGCAAAACTTCACCCGGAAGCTGGGGATCATCCTCGATGGTTCGCTGTACTCGGCGCCGGCCATCCAAGACGTTATTTCCAACCGCGGAGAGATCAGCGGTTCGTTTACAAACGAGGAGGTAAAGAGCCTGGTAAACGTGCTCAACGCCGGGGCACTGCCGACCGCATTGGCCAAGGAGCCGATCAGCCGGCGGATGACTGGTCCGACGCTCGGCCGCGACACGATCGTTCGCGGCAGCTACGCCATCACTGCCTCGATGATCATCGTCCTGCTGTTTATGCTTTTTTACTACCGATTTTGCGGCATCATCGCCTGCCTGGCATTGATTATGAACCTCGTGCTGATCCTGGCGGTAATGATTACCGTAAAGTCGGCGTTTACATTGTACGGAATTGCGGGCTTGGTGCTTACGATAGGCATGTCGGTCGATGCCAACGTGCTGATATTCGAGCGGATTCGCGAGGAGATGGACCGTGGGGCCGCGCTGCGCATGGCCATACGCAACGGGTTCGGCCGGGCAACAACCGCCATCGTCGACGCCAACGTTACAACATTGATAGTAGCTACCGTACTTTGGACGATTGGAACGGAACAGCTTAAGGGATTTGCAGTTATCCTCTGGCTCGGCGTGGTAATGAGCATGTACACCGCCATCTTCTGCTCCAGGGTGGTATTTGACATCGCAGAGCGGCGACGCTGGATCACCAAGCTTAGGATGATGCGAATCATCGGCAAAACCGACATCGACTTTGTCGGCATGCGACGCCTGGCCGCCGCCGTGTCGCTGTTGGTAATCGTAGTCGGCCTGGCGGGTGTAACCGCGCGAGGCATTGGGTTGCTGGATATCGACTTCACCGGCGGTGTATCCGTCGAAGTGTTGTTCAAGAAGCCGCAAAATATCGCCGAGATTCGCGAAAAACTCAGCGGACTGCCGGACCTTGCCGTCAGTAACGTACAAATCCAAAGCGAGCCGGAAAACATCCGGTTCGTAATCAATACCTCTCAGCAGGAAATTCGAGACGAAAACGAGACGAAGAAAATCAAGCATACCGCAATCGGCTATGTAGAAAAACACCTGCACGACGTCTTCCTCGATAAGCTCGACTCAAACTCGTTCACCATGACCGAGCCGGTGGAAATTAAACAGGCCGGGTCTGAAACAAAAGAATCAGCGGCGGAAAAACCGGCCGGCGAAACTCCGACAGAACCGAACCATGTCGATCCGTTCGTCGGCGGCAGCCTGATAAAACTCACATTCGACCAGAAGGTCGGCCACGATACGCTGGAGGAGATGTTCGCAGTGCATTACGGGTCGCCGGCCGCCGTGCCGCTGTTGGAGCTGTCAAACCCAGGCTACCAAGAGGGCGGCAGCACCTCGTACAAGACCTGGGATGTAAAGGTCGCCTTGGCGCCGGATGAGGCGAAAACCACGCTGGAGTCGATCAAAACCACACTGGAAAACACGCCGCTGTTTCCCTCCTCGAACCTAATCGGCGGCAAGGTCGCCGGCAGCATGAGTACACTGGCCGTCACGGCGCTGATGGTCAGCTTGCTGTTCATCCTCGCATACCTGTGGATTCTGCTCCCGCGTGCGTCTGTCGGCCTGGCGGCTGTTGTCCCCCTGGTGCACGACGTATTGCTCACC
>DAOWNK010000291.1 GCA_030642635.1 Pirellulales bacterium | reverse complement strand
CGTTACCGTCGGTTGCATTCTTCGACGTTCTGTCCGTTTTCAGGCGCGAACTATACCGGTATTCGTTATTTGGGGGCAATGGCAATATCAGGGGTCAGGGGCCAGGGGCTAGGGGCCAGGGATCAGGGACCAGGGATCAGGGGTCAGGGGAGGAGGGTAGGCAGCATCTTCTCCCCTCTTCCCTTCTCTCTTCTCCCTTCTCTCCTTTCTGGCCCTTGACCCCGCCTCGCAAAATCTGCCTGAATTTTTTATAATGCAGGGCACGTAGATATATTGTTTTTGCGAATGGACACTTTGCGGTGAACGGCATCACGAAAATACCGCTTTCTGGTCGGCCGCTGGTATGCGACGCGGATTCTGCCCGCGGCCGTTGTAGATTGCAAGAGTTCTTCGCCGGACCGGAGAACCACCTGGTCGAGGCCGCCGTTCATGCAGTGTTCGACGATGAGCCGGACGGCTACAGCCCACTTGTGTTCTATGGTCCGACGGCCGTCGGCAAATCGCATCTTGCCCGTGGATTGGCGGCCGAGTGGAGATCGCTTAATCACGGTTCTCGCGTGGAGTACACCGCTGCCGCCGATTTTGCCGAGGAGTTTGACGAGGCGATCGAGACCCGGGCCGTCGACGAATTCCGTGAGAAATATCGCTCTTTGTCCATGTTCGTCTGCGAGGATATCGAACTGCTTGCCGGGACGACCTTAACCGGGACTGCCGTCCAGGATGAATTTATCCACACGCTCGACGCCTTGCTGTCGTCCGGCGGTCGGATTGTGGTGACGGCATGCTCGGCGCCTCACGGGTTATCCACACTATTGCCCGGTCTACGGAGCCGGCTGACCTCCGGCCTGACCGTTCCGCTGCGTATGCCGGGTAAGGAGGTCCGGTTGGTCCTGCTGCGTCACCTGGCCATGGTGTGCAGTATCGACATTATCGAGGCGGCACTGCGGCTGCTGGCCGACGGGCTGAGCACTACGGTTCCTGAACTGTTTGCGGTGTTGGTTCATCTCGACGAGTCGGCTCGACCCACCACACGGGGTATCGACGCCGAGTCCGTTCGATGCTATCTTGCCAGTCGTAACGGTTCACGTACACCGGCACTAGATGAGCTTGCTGTGGCGGCTGCGCGGTATTTTTCGCTCAAGCTATCCGAACTCCGCAGCCAATCGCGGCGCAAGTCGGTCGTCACGGCGCGCAACGTGGCTGTTTACATGGCCAGGCGTTTGACAAATACCAGTTTTCAGCAGATTGGCCGCTATTTTGGCGGTCGTGACCACACGACCGTCATGCACGGCTATTATAAGCTGGAGGCAATGTTGAAAGTCGACCCTGCCATGCGAGGCGCCGTAGAACAACTGCAACAAAAGTGGAGGACATAATTATAAGGCCGTGACCGATGGTCGCGCCAATACAACGAATATGGTTAATGCCGATATTACACGGCGCGACCATCGGTCGCGGCTTTATATTGTTGTGGAAAATGTGTTGGCAAAGTGTCAATGACTTGTTGACATCTCTTGAGTTATCGACAGTAAATAAAATAGGTGTTCAAAATCGTCCATTTATAAACAAACACTTAACCTGAAACAAACGCACCGTCAACAGTCGATCAACATCAGCAGTCATTCCGTAATACTATGGCGACAAAGGACTTACACATCATTTTGCCCGCTTATCGACATTATTATCACACTATACTAATACTGCTATTGTTTTAAAATTTAATAAACAGAAAGGTAGCGTCACTCAATGAAAATTATTTGTGAGCGAGAAAAGCTGTTGCATGCTTTTCAAACTGCGGCCGGCGTGGTGCCCACCCGAAGCCCGAAACCGATTCTACAGAACCTGAAACTCGAAATAAGCGAGCAACGCGCCGTACTAATTGGGACAGACCTCGAGGTGGGAATTCGCATCGAGGTCCCCGGCATCGCTATTGAGGTTCCCGGCGACATCGTGTTGCCGATTTCACGGTTCGGCTCGATTTTGCGTGAGAGTAGCGACGAGAAACTCGATCTGCAAAGCGACGGCCGCAAGACGATCGTACGCGGCCAACGGAGCGAGTTCCAACTTCCGTCTGAAAACCCCGACGAGTTTCCAGAGGTTGTAGGGTTTGAAGAGGAGCGATACCACGAGTTTCCGGCAAGGTTTATGCGCGAGATAGTCCGCCGCACGGTTTTTGCAACGGACGTGGAAAGCAGCCGCTACGCGCTGGGCGGCGTGTTGCTGGAAATGACCCTCGAGGGGATCACGGCGGTCGGCACGGACGGCCGTCGCCTGGCAAAGCAGGAAGGGCCTGCCAAGTCGGTAGGCGGACATGAATCGGGTGATACAATGACGATCGTCCCAACTCGTGCTATGCAGCTTATTGAACGGGCGCTGGCCGGCGGTGAAGAGAACGTCCAATTGGCGGCTCGCGATAACGACGTGTTGGTCCGAAGCAGCGGGACGACGATATATTCACGGCTAGTCGAAGGGCGGTTTCCGAAGTGGCGAGATGTGTTCCCGCGCGGTGAGGATATGGTCAAAATAGAATTGACTGTAGGACCGTTCCATGCAGCGGTTCGGCAGGCGGCGATCGTTACCAGCGAGAAACGCCGCGGTGTGGAGTTTACATTCGGTGACGGCAAGGTGGTCATGACGGCACACGGCGCCGAGTTCGGCGAATCGCACGTCGAACTGCCAGTCGCATACGACGGGACTGAAATGTCGGTCTCACTCGACCCGAGATACATGTCTGATTTCCTGAGGGTTTTGGATCCGGAGCAGACGTTCGTCGTTGAATTAAACAATAACTCAAGTGCAGTGGTTTGCTCTACAGACGACGGGTACGGGTATGTGATAATGCCGCTGGCCTCTGACAAGAAGTCGTAAACCACGTCGCTTGCGGCTTAGCAATATATTGTGGAAAGTTATGAAACGAGGCCCCAAGCCGATCCGCGACATCCTGGCCGAATTGATGGCCAAACGTGGTTATGCCCGCGTGCAGAGTGCTGAAGCCATGGGCGCTGCGTGGAGCGAAGCGGCCGGGCAGCTTGCGGCAAAGTACAGCCGTGCCGGGTCGATGCGCCGAGGGACGCTGGAGGTGATAGTCGCCAACTCGACGTTTATGCAAGAATTGACTTTTCAGAAACCATCGCTTTTGACAACCCTGGCAAAGCTGCTACCGGACGAAAAAATTAAGGATATACGTTTCCGTGTCGGCGACGTTTAGTAAATTCATTTAGCCGCTGGGCTTGCCCAGCGCGTTGGTGGCTAATGGTAATTTTTGACACGACAGGATTTCAATAAAATGCCGCAAAATGAATCAGATCTAAGCAGCTACCAGCTTCAGGACGACAAAGGAGATGCCGAGTACGGCGCCGAACACCTTGAACACCTCAGCGACTTGGAGCACGTCCGCGAGCGGCCGAGTATGTACATCGCCGATACCACTCCTCGCGGCTTGCACCACCTGGTCTACGAAGTGGTCGACAACTCGATCGACGAGACCATGGCGGGCTACGCCGGCGAAATATCGGTTACGATCAACAACGACGGCTCGATCACCGTGGAGGACGACGGACGCGGAATACCGGTAGAGGAACACGCCGACCTTGGCGTCTCTACACTGCAAGGCGTAATGACAGTGTTGAAGTTCGGCGGAAAATTCAAAAAAGGCGTGTACCAAACCTCCGGCGGCCTGCACGGCGTTGGGGTTACCGTGGTAAACTTTCTGTCGGAGTGGTGCGAAGTAGAAGTCCGACGCGAAGGGCACGTCTACCAACAAGAATACGAACGATGCGTGCCGACCGGGGACGTGCG
>DAOWNK010000069.1 GCA_030642635.1 Pirellulales bacterium | reverse complement strand
AGTTGCGACGCTTGGAACCGCTCCGGCTCGAGGAACATTCTTGCAGGATTGCGTAACCGTTGGGCACGCGATGCACGCCAGAGCAACCACCGCTTTCTCCAAGGCAGTTTATGTGCCCTGCATAATTGTAAAAATAGTCTGACTGGGCTTGTATACGTGCGGTGCCGCTCCTGGAGGATCGAAATATACGAGAGAATCCAAGCCGCCAGGACGATTCCGGTCAGCACGAGCACGCCGGTTACCATGTCTTCGGTGTCGATGCGGCGCCCACGCAACCCGCTAGACATGCTTTCCAGGCGACTTTGTGCAAACAGAATGCCGTGGTGGAGTAAGGTGTTCATGGGGTTGGGGGTTTGGGGTCAGGGAAGGTGGAAGGCGGAAGGCGGAAGCAGTGTGGCGGCAATTTATTGTCGCCATTCCCTCTTCTCCCCCCTCCCCCTTCCGCCTTCCCCCTTCCCTTCTCCGTGGTGTTTTCGTTAAGTTTAGTACTATTGATTATGCCGTCTGGCATTGTTCATCAAGGCTATTTCTTGCCGCCTCCTGCACGGCGGGACTGCTGTCATTCAGCGCGCCGGCCAACGCCAATCGACTTGACTCGCTCATGCACCGGGCAAGTGTTGCGGCTGCCTCGACGCGCACCATGTGATCGTCGTCGGCAAGCAATTCGATAATCACATGTTCGAACTGGTCGACCGCATCAATCGCACGCGCCACGGCAAGGCCTCGTATCCGGTGGGTCCTAAGCCGCGAGTGTAATTCTTCTTGCAGCAGCGGCATCGTCCGAGGATCGATCTTTTTGACCAACATGCCGGTGCTGCGTCGCACGTCGTCTTCCAGCATGTCGAATGCACTGATAAACCGCTTGAAGGAGAATTCGTCCAGCCCTTTGCGTGCGGCCTTGCGGACAATAGCGTGCGGGCTGTCGATCAACTCGACCATTCGTGCCAGGATGCCCGGAATTCCGCGATTCCGCAATTGAACCACAACGTTGGCCTGAACCTGCGGGTCCGGATCGCCCAGTGCTTTAAGCGCCAGCAGGTTGGCCTCGCTCCCGCTGAATTCGGCCAACGCACGTGCCGCCTCGCGACGTCCGCCCGATTTGCCGTGCAACAGCAGGTGCTTGACCACGGCAAACGCATGTGCGCGTGGTGCACCGGAGGCCATCACCAGGCGGACGACGCCGTGTTGGGCCGCGTCGTCAAGTTGGTCGAGGAACGTTTCTCCGTCACGCAACCATGCGATCGACTCGACCCGCTTGAGGTTCTGGCTTGCCATTGCCGAGGGTTCGCGACCGATCTTCCGCAACAAGTACTGCACGAATTTCAGGTCGCTGCGGTTTGCTATAACCGACATCGCGGACGACGGTACGTGCGGATCGTCGAGAAAGCTAAGCAACAACCGAATCACACCTCCTTGCCCACTGTGCGAGAGTACGTCAATCGTCGTCAGAAACGCCACGTGGTGCGGGTCTTGTAATATCTGCTTAAGCGTCACGTTGTCGCGACCGACCAGCAACAAGAATGCCTCGATCACTTCCCGTCGCTTGTGATGGGAAAAACGTTTGACCGACAGCTCGAGGCTCGAAACGGTATGCTGCCTGGACACTTGAGGATCGCGACGAATGTTGTAATCGCGCGGGCCGGCCAATTCGTCGTACAACTGTACCGCCATTGCCAACAACGTATTTGCCGTCGTCTGAGAATTATCAGCCGTACCGTCCTCGATCACGTTCAGCAGTGTGGCAACCAGATCGTACTCACGAAACCAAACGGCGGCCTGACATCCCTTGACCATCAACTTCTGATCCGTACCCAAAATAGCGTCACGGACCGCCTTGGTCATCCGTCCGTAATGTTGACGGATAATCTCCTTCCATCGCGGCGTGATGTCGGGCAACCGGCTTAGAATCTCGCGTCCGCCGGCCGGGCTGCGACGCTTCAGCAGTGCGCTGAGTGCACCTTCTTGAATGTCGGTATGCGGCGAATCGAGCGCAGAAATCAGCACACCTACCGACGCTTCGTTGTCGGTCTTCGCCAGCACCTGTAGTGTTGTCTCTAACCCTTTGGTCATGACGCGCATACCGTCGTTACCGTGAAGGAATACCCCACATCTGTTATCGGACGCAATTGCCCAAAACTCCACCCTAATCGGTAAACTTTGCGGACTTTGCCGAAATTAACAGATTGGCGGCAGAAAATCGCTTGATTTTTCGGCGAGATTGTGTGATCCTATAATGTTTAGCGGTCGCCGGTACGGCGACCAAAGCCGACCATGGACCACCGTACCGGCGGTCGCTAAACGGTAATGCCGTTGAATTAAGGACGAATTAGCAGCAACACAGTGGCACCGGCGTCCCGCCGGTGTGACGGAACTCGTGGCAACACCTACACTTGTATTCCACCGGCGGGACGCCGGTGCCACTGTGTTTTTCTTGATATTATCACTAATTTAACGGTATTGCGCTAAACGGGGACTCCAATGACTGCATCCGAAGTACTGGAACGTGAATTTCTTGCTGTCCGTACGAAACTGATCGATATCGCCGCGGTGCTGGACCGCATCGGTCGGGCAAACGGCCGGGCAACTGACGATCCACGCCTGGGAAAAATCAGCCAAGGCCTTAAACTCCTGGCCGACGACGACTGTGACCGAACCGAACGGCTACAGATGATCTTCTCGCTGCCGTACAATGAAAATTGGCGGACGAAGTAAGAAACAGGGGATTAGGGATTGGGGATTAGGGATTAGGAGCTAGAGGCTGGAAGGTTATGGTCCATTTCCCGAATCCTGATCCCCGAATCTCTAATCCCCAATCCCTAATCCCTAATCCCTAATCCCTTCATCATGAACTTCATTGATCCACACATCCATATGGCCGCCCGAACCACCGACGAGTTCATGGTGATGGCCAAAATGGGCTGCGTACTGGTCGGCGAGCCTGCCTTCTGGATGGGCTACGACCGCAGCGGTACAAACAGTTTCTACGACTACTTCCGGCAACTCACCGAGTGGGAGCCGAAGCGGGCGGCAAAATACGGCATCGAGCACCACTGCTGGATGGGCATAAACGCCAAGGAGGCCGAGGACGTCGGATTCGCCGAAGAGGTAATCGCTCTGCTGCCGGAGTTTCTCGAAAAACCAACCGTGCTGGGAATCGGAGAGATCGGACTGCATAAAAACACTCGAAACGAGGTGACCACGCTGCTGGAACTGATAGAGTTGGGCATGAAGACCGACGAGCAACTACTGTTCCACACGCCGCACCTGGAAGACAAGTACCCCGGTACGCGGATGATACTGGACATACTTCGCTCAGACAGCCGCATCGACCACACCCGTGTGTGCATCGACCACTGCGAGGAGCACACCATTCGGATGGCGTTGGACGAGGGCTACTGGGCCGGAATCACGCTGTATCCGATAACTAAGGCCACGCCGGAACGGACAGTCGACATGATCGAGCTATACGGCCCACAGCGGATTCTGGTAAACAGCTCGGCCGACTGGGGACCGTCCGATCCGTTGGCCGTACCGGCGTTCATCTTCGCCATGCGGCGTCGCGGCCACCCGGAGTCACTAATTCGGCAGGTGGTGTACGACAACCCGCTTAAGTTCATGGGCGGGAGCCGGAATTTTAAGTTCTCTGCGAAGCCGCAAGCGGCTTTATGACTTTGCCGGGGTGATCGTTACCCTAATAGTGGCCTTCTCAACCGGTTCGGTCATGTTGATACCCAACCTGGTCGGCTTGCGGCCGTCCTTGATCTGAACGTCTTCGATTTGAACGTCACCGCCGTCACAGGCAATATCCACCTGCACGGCGTCCTCGCCTTCACCTACCAGCAGGCTGTTCGGGGAAATCTGCTTCCACTTCGAGAAGGTAATAAGTGCAGCACCGAAGCTTTGCGGAGTGTCGAACTCGGCCTGGTCGATCACGGTCAAACTCCCCTGCCCTTCGCGCGAGAAGACGAACGTGCGTTTAAGCTGCTTTAGCTCCTTTACGTCGTATGCCGAACTGATGTCCAATACCAAGGTATCGGCCTTGTCTGTAAACTGAGTTTTGAGCACCTTCGCGGCGGCCGCACGGCCCTTCTTTTGCAGTTTGCCCGCTATCCGTGGTACGCCGTGGCCGAACGAGTTGATCACCTCGCTCTCGTAACGCTGCGGGCTGAACGTCCGGCGGGTATAGGTTTCGGAGCCGGGGTCGACCAGCAGTGCTTTGCCGCCAAGCACGACGACGAACGAGCCGACGTCGTTGTGGTTGTGCTGTTCGGCGTTGTGTCCGCCCTTCAGTGCGACTGCCAAAGCACGCTGTTTACCGGCCTCCGGGCGGCAGATCAGCACGCCGCCGGCCGGGAACCAATCTCGCAGCAAACGGCCATGTACTTGTTGTTCTGCCGATGCTTTTTTTGTTGCCGAATTCTGGAAGCCGAATACTCCCAAGCGGAACAAATGGCTCGACGGTCCGACGTTAAGCAACAATGCACGCTCTTCGATGCCCTTTAGCCCTAACTCGAACCGGCGGCTGAGGAATGCCGTCAACCATCCGGCCGGTCTGGCCCCACAACTACAATCGGCAAACGCCGGGTAAACGCCCGGGGCGATCTCCATGCGTGGGCCGAACATCGCAATCTGCCTGACACGCGGGTCTTGGAACATATCGAGCCGGTCGTCGGTCGCCTGGTAAACCGTCTCGGCCAGCATCACGTAGTTGCCAAACCCGTAGTTCCAGTAGCCGATACCCTCGGTGCAATACCCATCGGACGTAAAGCCGCTTAGAAAATTCTGGATGTTTTTCTCGGCCGAGGCCAGGAAAAACGCCCTGCGCTCGGGCGATTCGATTATCGCCAGCGCCGAGCCGGTCACCCCGG
This sequence comes from Pirellulales bacterium, assembly GCA_030642635.1. Classification (GTDB taxonomy): domain Bacteria; phylum Planctomycetota; class Planctomycetia; order Pirellulales; family Thermoguttaceae; genus DAOWNK01. The sequence continues at coordinate 7,729 of DAOWNK010000069.1, read as the reverse complement.
CCAGGCAAACGGCGTTCCAGTTGTTCGTCGGATGCGTCAGCCACCACGTTCTCGGCTTGCCGGTGGTTACAATGCTCTCGAACGGTTTGAACACACGTCGCTCGAGATTATCACGAATCAGCCGCCGAATCTTCGGACTGAGTTTATCGCCCAGCCAGTAATCGGCTGTGGCCATGTTCCAGGCCAGGCAGGCTGTCAGCAGGTCTACTTCGACCACTTCTCCCTTGAAGTTACGATTCTTGCGATCGTGGAACGAATATATCCAAGTTTTCTCAGAGCAGATTGCCTTTATTGTTTCTTCAATGGCAGGCAGGAACCGCCCACGGTTCTCGATGCACTCGGCTATCACCAAATCGGCCATCCGCCGATGACGCTGACCGAGTACGCGCAAGTAACGTGTGCGGCTGCCGGTCTTTGAATAGTCCAGGTAAATCTCGTCGGTCAGCTCAGGCATGGGCTGTTTCAAGAGTTTTTCCGCCCGGCCTATAACGCCCTTGAATTTACCGGCTTTCGTAACGGCATCCCATGCCTTGCGGTCCTCGATGGTCGGCCCGACGCCACGTGGCTTCTCGCGCAGCATCTTCGAAAGCTGCTCGATCCTGGCCGGGTCCGGAGCGGTATCCGCCGTTTCAGCCACAACGGCAGTAACCGACGAAAGAACTACGAAAAACGATGAAAGCAGTCGGATGGAATAAAATCGGTGTCGCATGGTTAGTTCTCCTTGTTGTTGGTCGTCGTACCGACGACCGCTAAACGGGTATGATCGTCGTGCCGACGACCGCTAAACAAAGTCAATTCTCATGTTTAGCAGCCGCCGGTACGGCGGCTTGAACGCCATTCTGCTAAGCCGCAAGCGGCTTTACGCTACGCCGAACTGTCGCAGCACGACGGAAAATACGTCGGTGTCGGCCATACTGGTGCCGGGCAGCAGCATCGGCTCGGAGGCCAGTATTACGCTCCGCTGCCTCGGATCAACCGCCGGTGCGCCGTGCGAGCCACGAATTAGCGTGGCGTCTAGTGGTATGGTTTTTGCGGTAGGATCAAAATGTAACTCAACCGGATCATAACCCGGCTTGCGATGGATGTCAACAGTTCGGGCAAAGCCTGGGGCATTCTTTTCGTCGAGCCACCAATAGTACGCCTGCCAACTCTCCGGCGTTGAAATCAAAATTACCTCGCCGCTGCGCGGGTGGTTCAGCCCGTAGTTGTTGCGCTCGTCGCCGACGAGCACCTCGGCAATGCCCTGCCGGCCGCGAAACAACTCGGCCGCCTTGGCGATAGTCTCGGTGTCGCCGTCGGCGACGAACACGTGCGAGAACTGGTGATCGACCATGGCGAACGCCCGACTTGCAGCTATATCTAAATGCTCGCCGTCGTCTTCCTCGCAAACCGTCAGCAGACCTGCCTCGCGTAGCACTCGGTTCGGATACGTCACGTGATCGACCGGTGTGATTGCATACTCGCCGGCTACAAGCCATAGCAACTTGTCGTCGTACGCCTTGTGAAAACCCTCGGCCAGACCGCCGATCACGTTGTCCAACTCGGCTACGGCCGTTTCGGCTGCCGCGCTGTCAGGCCCTGTTCGCTGTGCGGCATAGTCAAGCTGCGGCAGGTAAATATAGAAAAAGTCGGGTCGGTATTGTTTCGCGGCAAACACGGCCGACTCGGCAATCCATCGGCTGGAGTTTATGTTGGCCATCGGACCCCAGAAGTGCTTCAGCGGAAAATGGTCCAACTCGTCACGCAGAGTGCCATAAAGCTTCGTCGGACTGGTGTAACACCAGAGCGACTCGCTGCCGTTGGGATTGTGGATCGGGGCCGGCGTGCAGACGTAATCGGCCCGGCACCGTTTGCTGTGCAACGGGAACCAGACGGCCGAAGTCAACCCCGCATCGTGACGCGATAGCACCTCCCATATCTGCGGCTGCTGGATGCAGTCGTTCGGCGAGGTCCACATTTCGACTTGCTTCTTGTCGCGCCAATAAAACCCGTTGGCCACCACGCCGTGCTCGGCCGGCGTCCGGCCGGTGGTCATAGCGGCCTGCACCGGGCAGGTAACGCACGGAAAACTCGGCACAAACTCGGCAATCTTGCCGGCGGCGGTCATCTCCTTCAACTTCGGCATTACCGCCACGTCTTTTTCACGCAGGGCAGGAATGGACAGCAGTATGGTTGGTTTTGGCATGTTTGCTAATCCGCTTGCGGCTTCGCAACAAGTGGTTGAAGAAACTCGAACGCCCGACGCGCCGCGTTTACCGCATCGTGGCTGTGCCGGCTGAGTTCCACGTAAACGCCATTATTATAACCGACATCGGCCAGCGCATTAAGCACCGGCGGGAAGTCGATCTCGCCGTCGCCGAACATCAAGTGCTCGTGTACGCCTACGTGCATGTCCTCGATATGCACGTTGACCAGCCGGGACGACCATCGGTGGATGTAATCGCCAATCGGCGCCTCGCCCTGGCAGTGCAGGTGGCCGACGTCGAGTGTCAGTCGGAGGTTGTCCGCGTCGATCCGCCCGAGCAGTTCCTCGTATCTCTGCATCGAGTCGATAAACATTCCAGGCTCTGGCTCGAAGCCGACCGCAACCCCCTGCCCCGCTGCGTACTGGAGCACTTCGTGCAGCCCATTGACGAGCCTGTCCATGGCTTGATCGTTTGGGATCGCACCGTGCAGCGTACCGGACCAGATCGACACGCAATCGCTGCCCAACTCGGCGGCACAATCCACAGCGTATTTGTAGAACTCGATGCGACGCTTGCGTTCATCCGACAGCAGCGTCGGCTCATGCTTTTGCTTCGGACTCAGCAGGAACCTGGCGCCGGTCTCGATAACCGACCGCATGTCCAATTGCTCCAACAATTGCCGCAATTGTTCAATTTGCCTGTGACGACCATCTTCGTACGGCGATAGCTTCCCGTGGTCGATGGTAATCGCCACGCCGCGATAGCCGATCTCGGCCAGCAGGCCGACCGTGTCGAACAGCTCGTGGTGGGCAAAGCCGTTGGTGTTGTAGCCGAGGAACATTTACGTCGACTCAATCCATCGCCCAAAGACAATGGCAGGTATCAGCAGCAGCAGTATCATCGCCGCCGGGAACATGCCGCGCACCGCGTAACATGCGGCGGCGTCCAGCAGCACCAGCGATAGGATACACTGGGTCCCCGCCGCTTTCCCCATCGCACCGCTAGGCTCGCTTATCGCACGAACCATCCGCCAACCGATCAGCAGGGAGAGTATCGTCATCAACAGCGTCCAACGTTGTGGTTGCTGTTGCAACAGGGGGACGACCTGGTCGCTGTATTCAGTAAACCCGGCAAACAGCACGATGCCCAGGATCGTTACGATCGTGCCGGCTGCAAGCTGCATTCGGCTGCTACGGGTGGACTCCCTCCGCGCGAACAGCGTCACGCCGGCAATGTACGTTCCGATCCCGCCAGCGACCATCCAGTGTTCGGCGCCCAAGGGCACGGCCGTCACGCTCATGCCCAACAGCACGTTGAGCATTCGGCATGCGCCCATCACGACCGGTCCGGCGGGCGTTTGCCTGGCCACTGTGTTGTACAACACGATGCACCCGGCCAACACTGCGGCGATTATGCCAGGGCGAAAGTTGCCCGTTATAAACCCGGCCACACAGGCCGACACCACGCCGATGCACAACAACTGCCAGCCCAACCATCGTGCAGCAGCCAGCGATACCCTGCCGGACGGCAGCGGCCGCTCCGGACGGTGCTCGGCGTCGTGCTCCAGGTCGAACACGTCGTTCAGCACCACCCCGGAGGCGTACAACATGCTGGACGCGGCCAGCAGCAACCCGAGCATCCAGCCGTCAATCGGTGTGGCGATCGCTCGGACGAACAGCACGCCCATGGCCACGTCGGCCATTGCAGTGAACACGTTCGGCACGCGCAGCAACTCGAGGTAGGCCGTCAGGGTCGATTCGCCGGTGAGCCTACGCTCTCGTTTTTCTTCGTCAAGGGTCATTTTGCATCACTTTTTCCAGAAACTCCTTCGACTGCCGGCCGGCTTCGTCCGGGTCGTTGATGTACGGGTAAAGCTCCACGGTAACCCAGCCTTGGTATCCGGTGCGTTTAATTTCGCGTAATACGGCCGGGAAGTCAATCGCCCCGCGGCCTGGGATAAGGTGTACGTGCTCGCGCGTCGCGGCGATGTCCTCGATGTGATAGTGCCTGGTATGCGGTGCCATCCGGGCGATCCACTCTTGAGGGTTCTGGCCCATGCAGTACGCATGGCCTATGTCGAAGTTCAGCCCGACGGCCGGCGAATCGACCCGGCCGGCGAACTCCATGTACTGCTGGAACGTCTCGATCATCAAGCCCGGCTCCGGCTCGATCAACAGCGAGACGTTTAGCTTCTCGGCCGTTTCGACGCACGGCATGAACTCGTCATAGAAGATTTTCGCGGCGGAGTTCCACGATTGGCCTTTCCCCAACGGCCCGCCGCCGGAAGTCTGGATGCTCGGTGCACCGAGTTCCTTGGCTAATTTCAACACCCGTTGTGTGTGCTCCCGGCGAATCGCTCGATAGTTCGGGTCAGGCTCGATCCACGACGGGTGCCAGTACGGCTGGCGCGGGTCGGCCACGGCGTTCATCATAAATGCGTTGACGTTTGCGATTTTTAACTTGTGCCGCTCAAGGCAATCACGAATCGCCTGTTTTTGTTCTTCGAGCAAACCCGCCGGCCAGGCGTGCGGCACGTCGGCCAGCAGTTCCAACCCACCGTAACCCAGGGAGGCAATCCTTGCGATCGTCTCCTCGACGGAGAAGTTCAGGTATGCGTTGGAGCTGTATGAGAGCTGCATGGTGGTAGTGGATAGTGGGCAGTAGATAGCGGGTAGTGGATAGTGACCACTAATTTACAACTCTTGCTACGATAACTCAAAATCGGCAGTTTGAACACCTACCACCTTCCCCTCTTCCCCATTTCCCCTTGGTCGGTTATAATTTACCGAATTGTACGGTAATATTTAGCCCGCCGTGAATACACGGCGGGCAAACGTGGTGGGTAACTGTTACTGCCCCGGGCGTATTCGCACATTGCCCCGGGTGTATTCACCCGGGGCTAAATATGGATTAACGGATGGAACGAATGCGAATAGGAATCGGACACGATACCCATCGGCTTGGCCCCGGCGGGCCGCTACGGCTCGGTGGGATCGACATCAACCACGATAAAGAACTGATCGGCCACAGCGACGCCGACGTGCTGATCCATGCCGTGGTCGATGCGATACTCGGCGCGGCCGCCTTGGGCGACATCGGTCAGATGTTTCCCGATACCGATCCGGCAAATCGCGGCCGCGACTCGGCTGAGATGCTCGAAGCCGCCCGAGACGCCATAACCGCCGTGGGCATGAGAATCGTCAACATTGACTGCATCGTCTTTGCCCAGCGTCCGAAACTCTTGCCGCACCGTCAGGCAATACGCCAACGGCTGGCGGATATTCTTAACATCGACCCGGAACAGATCAGCCTGAAGGCAAAGACCGGCGAGTGCATCGGACCGGTCGGCAACGAGGAAGCCATAGTCGCCGAAAGCATTGCGCTGTTGGAAAAAAAGTAGGGTGCGTGCAACGCACCAAATTCGATTTGAGGCAACGGTACAATAATTGGTGCGTTTTACGCACCCTACTGAAAAATGCTCCGAGTCTACAACACACTCTCGAAGTCGAAGGAACCGTTCGAGCCGGTGCGGCCCGGCAAGGTCGGCATATACCTGTGCGGACCGACCGTCTACAAGCCCAGCCACATCGGGCACATGGTCGGGCCGGTTATCTTCGATGCGGTCAAACGATACCTTGTCTACTCGGGATACGACGTTACGCTGGTGGTGAACGTCACAGACGTGGACGACAAGCTCATAGCCGAGTCGAACAAACGCGGCATTGCCATGTCTGAGTTGGCCGCAGAGATGACGGCCGACTATATGAACAACCTCGACGCGCTGGGCATCGACACCGTCGACCACTTCCCACGCTGCACCGATCACATCAAAGATATCATCGAGTTGACCGAGGTGCTGATCGAGAAGGGGTTCGCCTATGAGTCGCACGGCGACGTCTATTTCGAGGTCGGCAAGTGCCCGGACTACGGCAAACTGAGCCGCAGCAGCAGCGAGGACCTGCAAGGCGACGGCGGAGGCGCCGCCGCGCGGAAACGTGCCGGCGCCGATTTCGCGCTGTGGAAATCGGCCAAGCCGGGCGAGCCGTCATGGGAGAGCCCCTGGGGACCTGGCCGGCCCGGCTGGCACATCGAATGCTCCGCCATGAGCAAGGCGCTGCTGGGCGAGACGTTCGACATACACGGCGGAGGGCTGGACCTGGTATTCCCGCATCACGAAAACGAACTGGCACAGAGTGAATCGGCACACGGTGCGACCTTCGCCAAATACTGGATGCACAACGGACTGATGCAGGCGTCCGACCAGGTCGGCAAGCTCGGCGGCCGGCACACCAGAAACGCAGAGGACGACCAGGCCGCGCAGGAGGTCGGCAAGATCAGTAAGTCAAAGGGTTCCAGTGCGTTCAGCGATCTGATCGACGAGTTCGACCCGGAGACCGTCCGATTCTTCCTGCTCTCGACCCATTACCGCCGGCCGATCGACTACGGCGAGCAACGTCTGCGTGAGGTCGAGACCGGGCTGGACGCCTTTTATCGTTTTTTCAAACGCTACGAGCGTGTCACCGGCGGCAGCTTTTACGACATCACACCGCCTGACAAACGTACCGACGGCGAGTTCAATCCGGGCGACGATACGCTCTTGAAAGCCGTGGCGGAATATCGCGACAAGTTCTTAGCGTCGATGGACGACGACTTCAACACCGGCGGTGCAATCGCCGCGCTGTTCGACCTTGTGCGCCGGCTAAATAAATTCATCGACGACGAGAAACTGGAAGAACCAGGCAATCAGGACGCCGCCAAGCCGGACGTGTTGACGCGAGGCGTCACCACATTGCGAGAACTGGCGGCCACGTTGGGCCTGTTCCGCCGGCCGCCGAAAGAAACATCCGCCGGCAACGACGGACTGACCGGCAAGCTGATGGAGTTGCTGATCGAGATTCGAGCCGATGCACGCAAGAACAAGGACTTCACCACGGCCGACAAAATCCGCAACTCGCTGGCCCAGCTCGGCGTCATGTTGGAAGACCGCCCCGGCGGGACTGAGTGGAATATCCAATAGCCGCTTGCGGCTTAGCACACTGTAATTTATTCCATCATGCCCGAATCATTCACCCGCATTCTCGGAATCGACCCGGGGCTGAACATTACCGGCTACGGTGTGCTGGAAATCGGCGACGAGAAACCGCGGCTATGCGAGGCGGGTGTAATACGCGGCAAGGCTCGCGGCTCGCTAACCGACCGGCTGCTGAATATCCACAACGGCGTGGCGGAGGTGATCGCCGGACTGCGGCCGTCGGTCATGGCGTTGGAGGAGTTGTACTCGCACTACAAGCGTCCTCGCACTGCCATTCTGATGGGCCATGCCCGAGGTGTTATATGCCTGGCCGCAGTGCAGGCGGGCATACCGGTCGTCGGCTACTCGGCCACGCAGGTCAAGAAGATACTGACCGGCTCGGGCCGGGCGGCGAAATCGCAAGTCCAACGGGCGATCATGCACGAGCTTCGGCTCGGCGAGATGCCCGAACCGCCTGACGTGGCCGATGCCCTGGCCATTGCGCTGTGTCATTGTTATCTTGGGAGGGATT
>DAOWNK010000022.1 GCA_030642635.1 Pirellulales bacterium | reverse complement strand
CCATACCATTGCCCACTATCAGGAAAATGCTTCTTAAAGCGATTCATGCTGAGACCATATTTCTGCCCCAGTGATTTCTGGCTGCCGCCTTTCACCTTCGAGCCGTAGTAAAATCCATGGCCGCCGCTGTAGTTATAAATCTTCAGAAGAAGTTCATTCTTGCCCGGGTTTCGCCCATGGTGCGAGGTGATTTGAGCATGATTCTGCCGATCTTGTTGTTTTTTGCGTTGACCGCCGCATCAGCGACCAGTTTTTCGAGCACCTCGGCGGCCTGCAGGTCGTCGCCCTGGTCGTGCAGCATCTCGGCGAGCCAGGAGCGTGCAGTCACGGCCAATTTGCTTCCTTTAACGTCGGTCTGAATCACATGTTCGTATTCCCGCTTCGCCCAGGTGAACTGTCCTCGGCGTTGCAGTTGGAATGCGATTTGCAGGTGCTTGAGCAAGGCGTCGGGCTGTTTGCCCGGTGTGAGTTTAACCGCCCGAGCGGCCGTTTCTTTTGCTTCGGCCTTTTTTCCTTGTGCGAGCCGAACGTCGGCCATGGTGTAGAGCAACAACGGATTGCCGGCGAATGTCTTGGCGAATTTAGATTCCAACTCGTCCGCCACTGCGCAAGCCTTTTCCTCGACCAGCCAATCGAGCAGCTTTAGCAGCCGTCTCGGGTCGCCGGTTTCCAGGGCGACCAGCTTTTGCATAGCAGAAACTGCCTTTTCGCTTTGCGCGGTGCGCTTGAGCCACTCGATTTGCACTCGCACCAGTTCGGCGACGATGTACGTGTCGGTGCGATATGGTGAGTGCTGAAGTGCGGCGTGCTCCGCATCGAGCAGTTTGGCCCAATCAGCCGTTGCAGCTTCCAAATCGTCGGTCGAGCGCAGGTAGAGTTTCAGCCAACCTGTTGCCGTCCGTCGGCTGCCGGCCAGGTTCTTGCGAATCGCCCCGGCGAGTTCCTTCTCCGGCGGATCGGGGCCGATCAGCAGCAGCGCGGCTCGCTTTGATAGCACGTGCGATTTTTCGTAACGGACCAGGCGGCACAAGGCCGCCGTACCCAATGTCCCTGGCAGTTCGGCCAGTGCCTGCATCCTTGCGAGTTTGTTCGAGGCGCCTAGGACTTCGTAACCGTCCAGCAGCTTTTTCACTTCCGGCGAGTCGTCCGCTGTGGTCCATTCGATACGCATCAGCCGCAACAGGTACTTCGCCCTGGCGGCTATTTCCGGGTCTTTGTGCGTGATTGCGGCCGAGACGGCGTCGAACGCCTCGAACGAGAACTTTGCCAGCTCGTCCTGCGCCTGCCGGCGGACGAAATAATCGTCATCGCCGAGTTGTTCGATAAGCCGCGCGATTTTCCGTTCGGTTTCCTGGGCAGTCAGCACGGTTGCGATCGTAATTACGAGAACGAACAATCCGGCTGAAATAGCAGAAGTTTTCATTTCACCCATGTTTTACAAACAAAATCCATTGAGCCGCTTGGCTTGCCAATCGCGTCAGCAGCGAGCCGCGGGGCTTGTCCCCGCGCTTGCTTTGCGCCGGGATAAACCCGGCGGCTCGCTGGTAAGTAACACTATTTCACGCGCCGTACAAGCACGGCTGCTGCTAAACGGCGCCACGACGCGGCCCCGAGGCGTCGTCCACGCCGTCGATGTAGCGTCGCAGCCGCTGAAGTTCATCGGTGACCTTTCTCAGCCGGAGCATATTCTCGACTCGCTTGACCAATTCGATTTTGTTTATCGGCTTGCTCAGGAAGTCGTCGCAACCGGAAGCGACCGCCCGCTCGATGTCGCCCAACTCGTTCAGCGCGGTGACCATCAATATCATTATACCGCGTGTGTCGGGATTGTTCTTGAGCTTTTTGCAGACCTCGAACCCGCTGAGCTTGGGCATCATAATGTCCAGCAGGATCAGGTCCGGCCGGAATTCGTCCACCTTGTCGAGCGTCTGGCGGCCGTCGGCGGCCACGGCGATCTCGCAGTCGGTTTCGGACAGGTACGCTTCGAGCAACTCGACGTTGGTCAGGTTGTCGTCGGCTATGAGGATTTTGTTTTTCGACATAATATTATTATCCATCACCTGGCACGGGAAACTGCCCACACAACTCCAAAACCTCGCCACGGATACGCTTGCCGAGCCGCTCGTCGTCCGGCGAGTTCATCACTTCGAGAATCCAACCGCCGACGGTACGCATCTCGTCTGCGCCCATGCCGCGCGTGGTAAGCGCAGGCGTGCCAATGCGGATGCCGGACGGGTCCATCGGCTTGCGCGGGTCGAACGGTATCATGTTTTTGTTGATTGTAATTCCGCAACGGTCCAGCGACTCTTCGGCAATTTTTCCGGTCAGTCCCAGCGTGGTAACGTCGGCCAGTATCAAGTGGTTATCGGTCCCGCCGCTTATGATCTTCACCCCGTCGCCGGCGAGCACCTCGGCGAGTGTTTTGGCGTTTTCGATGACCTGTTGGATGTATTTTTTGAAATCGGGTTTCAACGCCTCGCCGTAACAGACGGCCTTTCCGGCGATCACGTGCATTAGCGGCCCGCCCTGGATGCCCGGGAATACCGCCCGATCTATCTGCCTGGCGTACTGAGCCTTGCACAGAATCATCCCACCGCGCGGGCCGCGGAGCGTTTTGTGCGTGGTGGTGGTAACGTAGTCGGCCACCGGCACCGGGTCGTCGTGCTGTTCGGCGGCGACCAGCCCGGCGTAATGGGCCATGTCAACCATCAGCTTCGCACCGCACTGCTCGGCAATTTCTGCGAACTTCTCGTGCGGAATCTCGCGCGGATACGCACTGGCCCCGGCCACGATCATTTTCGGCTTGTGCTCTCGGGCAAGCCAGGCGAGCCGGTCGAAGTCGATCCGATGCGTGTCCTGCCGGACGCCGTAAGCGACAAAATTGTATAGCTTGCCGGATATGTTCAGCTTCATCCCATGCGTGAGGTGTCCGCCGTGTGCCAAGTCCAGCCCCAGTACCGTATCACCCGGTTCCAGTGCGGCCAGGTAAACGGCCGTGTTGGCCTGTGCGCCGCTGTGCGGCTGGACGTTGGCGTGATCGCAGCCGAAGAGTTTTTTCGCTCTGTCGCGGGCAAGATCCTCGGCGATATCGACGAACTCACACCCGCCGTAGTACCTGCGGCCCGGGTAGCCTTCGGCGTACTTGTTCGTAAGCACGCTCCCACAGGCCGCCATGACGGCCGGGCTGGTGTAGTTCTCGCTGGCGATCATCTCCAGGCCGTCCCGCTGTCGGTCGATCTCGCCGGCCACGGCGGCCCAAAGTTCGGGGTCTTGCTGTTCGATAGGGTTCATATACGTGTATTTTGGTGTTCGGATATTGCTGACGGAAGCCCATTGTCGGCTAAGTGGGCAGGCCCGTCAATCCGGGGAGCCTGGCGTGGCAAGCGAAGGCCGCCGTGCCGGCGGCCGCTAAACCGTTTAGCCGCCGACGGCACGTCGATGAAATGTTTAGCCGCCGACGGCACGTCGGCGTAGAGTTCAACCGCTGCGGTGCAGCTTACGCCAGCACAAATACGCCGCCAGGGCGCCAAGCAGCATTACCAGCGCAGCCGGCTCCGGGACCACTTCTACGCTCTCGTTGTCCATTGCCGCATTCAGTGCGGAGATGTACTCGGGCACGAACGTATCGTAGGAGACGTAGCCATAACCGGGAACAAATTGGCTAGCCCAATGAACACCGACCAGTGCCGGTGCTCCGTTGTGGATTGCAAAACTCGGTCCGCCGGAGTCATGGCCTTGTAGATAGGTCTCATCATCGCCGACACCACCTGTAGGAAAGTCGTAGTCGAAAGTGAACGACCAGCCCGTATGATTGTCTTCATCTGTGCGTTGAATGATGCTGTCTGGATCGATTTGATTGCGGCCTAGTCGCATGTTTGTCTGTTCTGGTGTTGTGTTCGACTTTCCGAAGTTATAAATCACAAGATCGTTGTAATCCGAATGGTTTGCCAGCTTGAGTATCGGATAAATCTCAACGTCGGCGCTTACCCCTGCCGTCGTGCCGATCTTCCCAAGCCAGAGGTCGCTGCCGCCGATCCGTTCACCGGAAACGATCGTGTGTTCTTCATAATCCCCGCTCGGATCATTTGTGTCATAGAATCGCAACGTACCGCTTGGATTAAAATGAGCGGCGCTGACAAAGTAGTGCGACGAGACCATCGTTGCCCAGCCGTTGTCGCTGTCTGTCCGACCCACACCAGACCAGTTGTAAGGATCGCCGATAAACTCCTCGCCTTCGCCGTAGAATCGGTCGTGCTTCGCTGCACTGTACCCTCGGATTAACATTGCGGCCGATGCGGTATTCACCACAACGGCCGACAAAATTACGACGATCCACAACGAGAGCTTTTTCATGGCGAGTACTCCTCAAGATGAGAACCTTGACTATATCATTATAATAAGATGTCACCCGTTTGGCAATACACCGGCCGAAAATCCACCCCCGGATTGCAATCCGGGGGCGTTTGGATGCGAATCTTACTCCCAGGCAATTTTCACCGTCAGGGCGCCTGCGTTGTCGCCCAGTTCGGCGGGTGAGTCGTTGATCTTCAGGAACAGCGTGCCGGAGTGCTCCGGTACGAGTGTGGTCCCCAGCCCGACCGCGGTAGGGCGCAGCAGTGCGGATGAGCGTTCTTTGTCGGCTTGATCGGGCCGAACGGCGGCAAGCAGTACACCCAACGGCCGGCCGCGGTAGTAGCGGATCGACACCCCGCCCGGCTCGCACCACCACGGCTGCGGACGGTCGGCCACCTGGTAGCGTCCCGTGGCCTTCAGCCGATACTTTGTGCCGGCCTCCAATTGCACGCCGGTGTTCTGCCAGCCGCGCTGGGCCGAGATGGTTACCACAGTTCCAAGCTCAGGTAGCGGACGGCCGAGCGTGAAATCGACTGCCGTCGCCGCGATGTCGTGACCGTACTCCACCCCGGCGACGAAGACCTGCCACTGCTCGCACAACTCGCTCCAATCGTCGCCGATAGTTTGGTAGAACCGCTTGGTGAAGTCGCGTTTCAGCACGTTTTTGTATAGCTCTCGAAAGCGCTCGCGGTACTTCGGGTGTCGATCCAGTAGCACGGCGGCCGCCCAGCACCATGCGTACGGCTCGGTTTTCAGGTGTGCGTCGGGCGGATATTCGACAACCTGCTTCAAAGGCAAAAGTCTACCGGCGGCCACGGCGTCTTTGATGATGCGAATCCGACCCCAGTACGGCGTCTCGCGTCGGTCGGCGGGAAAATAATTCAACGTCAGCCGGCCGTCTTTCAACCGATGGGTGGCGAGCAACTCGGCGATGCCCTCCATGTACCACGGCGGACCGCACGCACCCAGCAGCGTGTTCATAAAACCGTGCGTGCCCTCGTGCAGCAGCAGGTGTCGGCGATAGTAATCGCTCGGCTGGTCGTACAGCCAAAGCTCGTAGTTCCGGGCGTAACCGTGCTTGAACGGCGGCAGGTCATCCGGCAGCAGGCCTGCCCGGACGAAAGCCGCTTTTTCGTCCATCAAAAAGCCGGTCAAGCGCCAGTCGGGATGGTTGGCTGGCTGGACGCCAAAATATTCGCACCATTGCGGAAACGCCTGGTCGAACAGTTCCGGCAGCCGGTCGATCTGCGGCGATGATGGCAGATCGGTGTAGAGTGTCAGCCGGGCGCCGGTGAGTTTGCGGATGCCCTCGGCCGCCACTTTGGACTGGTCGATTTTCATCTGCGGCACGTCGGCGATGAACTTCGACTCGGCGTCGGTTGGACGTATTTGTTTAGCGTCCGCCGGTTGGCGTGCTTGTTTAGCGTCCGCCGGTACGGCGGACTTTGGCGGCGACCGCTGGCCGCACCCGACCACGAGGCAACCCAAAGTCAGCAAAACGGCCGTATTTATTGCAAGGCGTTTTAGCATCAGGACACCGCGATGCGGTTCGCGCCGGGATTAACCCGGCGGCTCGCTATCGACGCGCCGTGCAAGCACGGCGGCTAAACTTAATCCTCTTCCTCTTCCTTGAGTTGTGCCTTGGCGATGATTTCCTGTTGGACGTTGCCCGGCACGACGTCGTAGTGGCTGAATTCGATGGTGTAGCTGCCCTGCCCGCCGGTTATGCTCGACAGGCTCCGGTTATATGTGGTCACCTCGGCCAGCGGCACTTCGGCAGCGACTGTTTGCAGTCCTCCGCTGGCGGAGTCCATACCCAACACGCGTCCGCGTCGGCCGGACATATCGCTGCTGATATCGCCCACCTTATCGGCAGGCACTGTCACTTCGATCTTGACGATCGGCTCCAGCAGCGCCGGCTTGGCGTTCTGGAAGACGTTTCGGAATGCCATCGAGGCGGCGGTTTTAAACGCGGCCTCGGAGCTGTCGACCGGATGGTGCTTGCCGAAGTGGACCTCGATGCAGAGGTTTTGCACCTGGTAGCCGGCGATCACCCCTCGAGCGCATCGGTCCTTGAATCCCTTTTCCACTGCCGGCATGAAGTTGCTGGGTATCGTCCCGCCGACGACCGAGTCGATCCAAAGAAAGTTACAATCCGGCTCGTAGTGCGGCGTCTTTATCGAGGCGAATCGCGCCTTGGTGGCGTACTGCTCGATGTCGGTGCCCTCCGGCAACGGGAACATGCGGATGTGCACCTCGCCAAACTGGCCCCGGCCGCCGGTCTGCTTTTTGTGCCGGTAGCTGCCCTCGGCGTTCGCCTGGATCGTCTCGCGATACGGAATTTTCGGCTCCTTGGTCTGAACCTCGACCTTATCGCGCCGCTTCAATCGTTCCTGTATGATTTGCAGGTGCAGCTCGCTCATGCCCGTGACGACCATCTCTTTGGTCTGTGCGTCGCGGTCGAGTCGGAAGGTTTGGTCCTCCTGAACGATTTTTGCGAGCGCACCGGATAACTTTGTTTCATCGCCGCGGCTTTTGGGCGTAACAGCCAGCCCGACCATCGGCGTGGGGAACTCGATCGGCGGCATTGTCAGCTCACCGAGTGTGGCGCCGGTGGCAAGGTCCTCCATTTTGGCCACCGCTACGATTCCGCCGGGGCCGACCTCGTCGACCGGCTCGGTTGCATCGGCCTGCACGCTGAACAACTGGCCGAGTTTGACGCCCTTTCGAAATCCGGCCGCCGGCACGGTAACATCCTTTTTCAGAGTGCCGGAGAAGACGCGAATGAAGCTCAGCTTCTGCACGAACGGGTCGATTCGGGTTTTGAATACCTGCGCGACCAGCGGCCCGGCCGGATCTGCCTGAATCGCCACATCATTATTGTTGGAATCTTTTGCGGTTCGCTCGACGGCGCCGCCCGGCAGGGCACACATCGCCATGGCGTCCAGCAACTCCGGCAGTCCCACGCCCGTCTTGCCAGAACAGCAGATGATTGGGATCAGGCTTCCTTCGGCCACCGACCGGACGATCAGCCCGGAAAGCTCCTGGTCGGTCGGCATGGCGCCCTCGAAGTATCGCTCCATCACTTCCTCGTCGACCTCGATGATCGACTCCAGCAGCGACTCGCTGATCTCGGCCGGATCGATCAGTGCACCGTCGGTATCATCCGGCACATTCAACGTACCGGCCACACCTCGGAAATCGGCGCCGTGGCCCAGCGGCACGTTAAGCGGCACGCAAGCGTTGCCGAACAATTCCTTAATACTCTTGATGAGCGAGGGGAAGTCGATGTTGTCGGAGTCCATCTTGTTGTTGATGATGATCCGACCCAAGCCGGCTTTCTCCGCCTCGGCGAACACACGGCGGGTGTTTACCTCGATACCCGATTGTGCGTTGATTACTATTGCGGCCGTATCGACCCCTCGCATCGCACCGATGGTCTGGCCGATAAAATCGGGGTAGCCGGGCGTGTCGATCACCCGAAAATGCTTACCGGCATGGTCGAAGTGCACCACAGTTGCTTCTATCGAGTACTTGTGCTGTTTCTCTTCATCGTCGAAATCGCAGATGCTGGTCTCGTCGTCCACGCTCGCCTGTCGGCTAAGCGTGCCGGTGGAGGTCAGTATCGCGTCGGCCAGTGTGGTCTTGCCGGCTGAGCCGTGCCCGCACAGTGCAATGTTGCGGATGTCGTCGACTTTGTACTTGGCCATGGTATTGTTCCCTTTGATTCGTTATTTAGCCCGCCGTGAATACACGGCGGGCAATGTTGCGCTTTTCGCAATGTTTGCCCCGGGTGTATTCACCCGGGGCTAAATATCTGCCGCTGCCAATGCGTCGGGCAGTGTTAATGTTTCCTCGTATAACGCCCGGCCTATAATGCAACCGGCAACGCCGGTCGCCGCCAGCCGTGCGACGTCTTCCTTTGTAGTTACACCACCGGATGCAATCACTGGCATCTCGACCGCCGAGCGCATCTGGGCCATCGCGGCGAAGTTCGGCCCGGAGAGCATCCCGTCGGTGGCGATATCCGTATAGACCAGCGCCGCGATCGGCTCGCCGGCGAACTGCCCGGCCAGTTTGACCGCACTGACTTCGCTGGTTTCCAACCAGCCGTCGGTGGCCACACAGCCGGCCCGGGCGTCGATCCCAAGGACCAGCCTGCCAGGAAACGCCCGGCTCATCTCTCGGAACCAGTCGGGCCGCAGTATTGCCAAAGTGCCGATCACCAGCCGCTGTAGTCCCGCGTCCAGCAATTCTCGGATCGTCTTCTCGCTACGAACCCCTCCGCCCAGTTCACACGGCACATCGACCGCCTGGAGTATTTCACGAACGCTGGGCAAATTGACCGGCCGCCCTTCCTTGGCGCCGTCCAGATCGACAATGTGCAGGTGTCTTGCCCCCAGTTCAACCCAATGCCGGGCCATGGCGGCCGGGTCTTCGCCGAATACGGTTTCTCGGTCGTAGTTCCCTTGCCGAAGTCTTACGCAGTTACCACCCCGCAGGTCAATTGCCGGCCAGATTTCCACGCGTTTGCTGCTCCTGCCGCAATGGCAAAACATGTAATATGGCATAGAATGTGCGAAGCCGCAAGCGGTTATGTGTCCAGTTCGGCGAAATTCTTGAGTATTCGCAACCCGGCCTGCTGGCTCTTCTCCGGGTGAAACTGCGTGGCGAAGAGGTTTTCACGCCAGGCCATCGAGCAAAACGTCACGCCGTAGTCGGTCTCGGCCGCGATTATTTCTTGATCGTCGGGCACGACGTAATACGAGTGGACGAAATAGAAGTACGTTCCCTCTTCGATCCCGTCCAGGATCGGCGGTCGGTGCGGGATCGAGATTTGGTTCCAGCCCATCTGCGGCACCGAGTACTCCGGCGGCAATTCGAAGCGGACGCACTCGCCCGGCAGTACGCCAAGACCCAGGTGTTCGCCGTGCTCGTGGCTCCGCTCGAAGAGTAGTTGCAACCCCAGGCAGATTCCAAGGAATGCCCGGCCGCTGCCGATTGCATCGAGCACCGGCTTGATCAGCCCACGGCGGTTAAGCTCGGCCATGGCGTCCTCGAACGCCCCGACACCCGGCAGGACCAGCTTGGTCGCACCGGCCACCTTGACCGGGTCGCTGGTGACGACCGCACTATGGCCGACCTTTTCAAAACCCTTCTGCACGCTGCGAAGGTTGCCCATGCCGTAGTCGATGATGGTTATCATATTAGGGGCTGGGGGCTAGGGGCTGGGGGCTAGGGACTGGGGGCTGGGGACTGGGGAATTTGATCGTACATTCCGAACCCCGATACCCAAATCCCTAGCCCCCAGCCCCTGTAATGATCTCCGCCCCGGCGGTTGCACGGCATACATAGACTGCCGGCGTGCGGCCGGTTTTTTGTTGGTAGTCAACTGCAATCTTGACAGCGAACTCGTCGGCCGCCGACGCGTCGATCAGTGCAACTGCGCAGCCGCCGAACCCGGCGCCTGTCATCCGAGCGCCGTAGCATGCGTCGTGGGCGGTGGCGCACTCGACCATGGTATCCAACGCGTTGCTGGAGACTTCGTAATCGTCGCGCAGGCTCTGGTGACTTTTGTTCATTAGTGTGCCAAGTGCGGCAAGCTCGCCGCGGCACATGGCCTCGACGGCCTGTAAGGTGCGGTCGTTTTCGGTAATCACGTGCAATGCACGGCGCTTGACGGTTTCGTCCAATTCGTGGGCGAGTTGCTCGAACAGTTCGAGGTCCGCGTCGCGCAGCGCGTTCACCTGGAAAAACTCGGCGGCCGATTCGCACTGGCTGCGACGCTCGTTGTATGCCGAATCGACCAGCCCGCGACTGGTGGCCGTGTCGAGCACGGCTATCGCCACACCGGAGGGCATCGGGACAGGCCGGGTTTGAAGCGACCGGCAGTCAATCAGCAGTGCATGGTCGGCCACGGCGGCGGCCGAGATCAATTGGTCCATGATGCCGCAACGGACGCCGATCCATTGGTTTTCCGCACGTTGTCCCAGCTTGGCCATGCCGGCCGGGTCCCAATCGAAATTGCCCACGGCGGCAAACGCCCTGGCGGCAGCCATCTCTAAAGCGGCCGAGGAGGACAGCCCGGCCCCAAGCGGCACGTCGCCCACCAGGATGCCTTCCCAACCGGATGGTTCCAGTCCGGCCTCCTGTAGGCTCCATGCTACTGCCTTGATGTATTCGATCCAGCCCGACTTCTCGTCGGTCAGGTTGTCCAGCGAGAACTCCTTCGTCTGATTGAAGTCGATAGAATATACCGACACTTGTCCGTCGTCGCGCGGACGAAGCGCGATCCAGATCGCCCTGTCTATGGCCAACGGCAACACGAAACCGTCGTTGTAGTCGGTGTGTTCGCCGATCAGGTTGACCCGGCCGGGTGCACGGACGACCCAACGTGGCGGTTCACCGTAGCACTTGGCGAACTGCTCATCGAGGTGTTTTGGCTGAATTGGCATACCTCTATCGTGGCGTTTTCGGCCGCGTTGGTCAAGGGGCGAGGGGGGAGTTTAGCCCCGGCGTCTACGCCGGGAAGCACGCCGCGTGGACGCGGCGGCTAAACTACTCGCCCAGGGCGAAGTTCCGAAGCCGGGCAAGATAGTTCGGTCGGGTCGGGCGGCTGGAGCCGTGTACTCGTCCCGTCGCGCGGCGATGTAGCACCTGGTATCCGGCCTTGGAATCAACGTGTGCGGCATCGCGCAACAGTACAATCTCGCCGCCGCTGTGCTTCAGTCCGGTTCGGACGGCCGCCTTGCGTCCCAGGTGTTTGCCGTGACGTATCGTCCGAATCTGCGGGTAGGAACGGACCAACTCGTCGACGACTTCGCAGGTGGCGTCGGCCGAGCCGTCGTCGATAATTACCAGTTCCAACCGTTCGGTCCAATCGGAGACGTCCTCGATGATCTCCATAACCGTGGTCGAGATGGTCGACTCGACGTTGTGGACCGGCAACAGGACGGTTAGAGATCGGTTCAAAGGAATGCTCCTTCCGGGAGGTTCTGCGGTATATAACGTCGGAATACGAGGCATCTCGACTGCAAGAAAGCCCCAGTCGGCCTTGTTGCGCGTTTCGTACCGGGCAGTCCGATCATTTCGACTGCGTGGGGCCAAGGATAACGGCTGTGGCAGCAGTGGCGATTGTACCGTGGTGGCCACTGGTAAGAAATTGCTTTGATGAGTATTATGGGGGCTAGGGACTGGGGGCTAGGGACTGGGGACCGGAGGAGAGAAGAGTGAAGAGAGTGAAGAGAGGAAAATTCAAAATCCCTCTTCGCTCTTTTCTTCTCCCTCCTCTTCTTCCCCAGCCCCCAACCCCTAACATGATGCAAATACCCGAATCAGAACCCGACTTCACCAAAGGCGGCGGACTGCTGCCGGCAATCGCACAAGACGCCGAGACCGGCGAAGTGCTGATGTTGGCCTACATGAACGCCGAGAGCTACGCCGAGACCTTGGCGACCGGCAATGCGGTATACTATAGCCGCAGCCGGAACAAGCTGTGGCGCAAGGGCGAGCAAAGCGGAAACATCCAGCAGGTCAAGGCCGTGTATCTGGACTGCGACCGCGATACGATCTTGTTGAAAGTCGAGCAACTCGGCGGCGCCGCCTGCCACTTAGGATACAAAAGTTGTTTCTTCCGGCAGGTTACGCCCGAGGGATTGAAGATGGTCGCCGAGCGGGTGTTCGATCCGAAGGAAGTGTATAAATAGTGGGTAGTGGGTAGTGGGTAAAAGTGATTTCAAAACTGAGAAGCAGTGGCACCGGCGTCCCGCCGGTGGTCGAAAACCCCTAATTTTACCACACTGGCGAGACGCCAGTGCCACTTATAACCGACCGTTTGCACCAACAACTACCCACTACCCACTACCCACTATCCACTATCCACTAACACAAGGCACTCAACATGCCCAACCTACTAAAACTCGGTATTCCGGCCGGCAGCCTGCAAGAGGCCACCGCGGGGTTGTTTCGCCGGGCCGGTTACAAGATCACGTTCGGCTCCCGGAGTTATTATCCGACAATCGACGATGATGAAATCGAGTGCCTGTTGATCCGTGCCCAGGAGATGTCGCGTTACGTGGAGGACGGCGTGCTGGACGCGGGGCTTACCGGCCACGACTGGATTATGGAGAACGGTTCCGACGTGCACGAGGTGGCCGAGTTGGTCTTCTCGAAGGTGTCTCGCCGCCCGGTCCGCTGGGTGCTCTGCGTGCCGGAGGACTCGCCGGTGAAAACCGTCAAAGACCTTAACGGCAAGCGGATCGCCACCGAGGCGGTCGGCCTGACGAAGAGTTACCTGGAGCGTCACGGCGTAGACGCCCGGGTGGAATTCAGTTGGGGCGCCACCGAGGTCAAACCGCCGCAGTTGGCCGACGCCATCGTCGAGGTTACCGAGACGGGCAGCTCGCTCCGGGCGAACAACCTGCGGATCGTCGACGAGGTGCTCCGGAGCACCACTCGCTTCATCGCCAACCATCGGGCATACGCCGACCAATGGAAAAAACAGAAGATCGACGACATCGTGTTGATGCTCCAGGGCGCCATGTCCGCCGAGAGCAAGGTCGGGCTGATGATGAACGTGCCGAGCGAAAAGCTCAAGCAAGTACTTGCCCTGCTGCCGGCCTTGCAGAGGCCGACCGTCTCCAGCCTGTCCGACTCCGATTGGGTAGACGTGAACACGGTGCTCGACGAGTCGGTCGTGCGGCGGATCATTCCACGGCTTAAATCCGCCGGGGCACGCGGGATTGTCGAATATCCGCTCAACAAGGTGATCGACTGAGGCAATTTGACAATCCGCTTTGCGGAAGGGATAATTGTGTGAGGATGGGGAATCGGGAATCGGGTGTTTGAACCCCGACCCCCGACCCCCGATTCCCGATTCCCGACCCCCGAACACCCACCAAAGGAGACACCGATGACCGCACCATGGATTACCTATCGCCCGGAATTGAAAGTTTTGGATTGCACGATCCGAGACGGCGGGCTGGTCAACAACCATAAATTCCCCGACGAGTTCGTCCGAGCCGTTTATCAGGCCAACGTCGAGGCCGGCATTGACTATATGGAGATCGGCTACAAGGCGTCGAAGAAGATGTTTCCCCAGGATGAGTTCGGTCCGTGGAAGCATTGCGACGATGACGACGTCCGGCGGATCGTCGGCGAAAACGACACGCCGCTGAAGTTGTGCGCAATGGCCGACGCCGGCAAGTCGGACTGGGCCACAGACATACTGCACAAAGACGACAGCGTGTTGAACATGATCCGCGTGGCCTTCTACGCCCACCAGGTCTCCGAGGCGGTCGATATGATCAACGACTCGGCCGATAAGGGTTACGAGGTGTCGGCCAACCTGATGGCGGTCTCGACGAACACCGAGCAGGAGGTAAATCAGGTGTTGGAGGAGGTCGCGAAGACCACGGCCGGCGTGCTGGTAGTGGTCGACAGCTTCGGCTCGCTGTACGCCGAACAGATCGAGATACTCGTAAAGAAGTACCTCGAATGCGGCAAGTCCGACGGCAAGGAAGTCGGCATCCATGCCCACAACAATCAGCAGTTGGCGTTCGCCAACACGATCGAGTCGATCATTCACGGCGCGAACAGGGTAGATGCATCGATGCTCGGCCTGGGTCGCGGGGCGGGCAATTGCCCCATGGAACTGCTTATCGGGTTCCTCAGAAATCCGAAGTTCAAAATCCGGCCCGTCTACCAGGTGATCGAGGAGCAACTGCTGCCGCTTAGCCGGCAGGTCGAGTGGGGCCCGTACGTCCAGTACAACATCACCGGCCAGCTCAACCAGCATCCACGCACTGCAATCGCCGCCCGCGCCGGCGAAGAACGCGACAGCTACACCGAGTTCTACGACAAGCTGACCAGCGACGTGTGAATGCGGTAGATGGTAGGCGGTAGATGGTAGGCGGTTAAAAGCCCCGTAACCGTTCACGGGATGCGGGAATCGTAGGCTGGGTCGAGCGTAGCGAGGCCCACCTTTTCGTTGGTTTTGCTATTGGCCATGTAGAAAGTGGGCCTCGCTGCGCTCGACCCAGCCTACAACCGACAATGAAGAACATATCCCGTGAACGGTTACAACGCCCCCGGATTGCAATCCGGGGGATTTTCGACGGCATGGTTGACATCGTCTTGCCCAGCCGTTAAACTGAGGGTTCATCACAGTGGAGTAGTCTGCCTTGCAGAACTCCGTAAACCTACCTACATTCCACCAGCGTATCTGTTTCTTCCACCTTTATACAATAAAGGAATGATTACCATGACTACCATCAATTGCAGTGAATTTCTTGATCGTTTCGATAAGGCCGGGCTGGGACTGGCCGCATGTGTTGCGATCGTGTTGCTCGGCGGCGTTTGCGGTTGGCCGTCTGCGGCGGTGGGCGATGACAACGTCGGGCTGGCTGTTTGGTCGGTTGATCCGTTGGTCAAGGTCTTTCGCGATGCAAAACCCGTCGCCGGTGAAGCCGTCGCAGAGGTTGCACGCGGTGAACATGCCACCTGGCAGATAGTCGTACGCTGCGAAAAACCGATCCAGGGATTACACGCCGAAATAGGCCAACCGGCTTTGGAGACGAAAAAAGAAAGCGAGTTGAAAGGGGCTACGGTCCGATTTGTCGGATACGTTCCAGTGGATCGGCCGACGCAAAAACTTCCGAAGGATCCGTTGCGCAAGGTGCCGGGCGATTTCCCCGACCCGCTGCTCGAAGAGAAAGCAATCGACGTGCAGGCCGGCGAAGCACAGCCGATCTGGATCACCGTAGCAGTGCCGCAAGACGCCCAGCCGGGGCTGTATAGTGCAAAAGTGCATATTGCCGGAAACGTCGACGGCAGCGATGTTTCGGCCGATATGCCCGTGGCCGTTCGCGTGTTCAACGTAACGGTCGGCAAATCGCGGCTGTGGGTGACGAATTGGTTCTCGATGAACTGGCGGCACATGAAGATATCGCCCAAGACGGATTCGCCCGAGTACTGGGCATTGCTCCGCCGCTATGCGCGGAACATGGCGGAACACCGCCAGAACGTGATAAAAATCTCGCCGTTCGACCTCGCTTACTTCACAGTCGGCGAGGACGGCAAGCTGAAGATCGATTTCTCACGCTTCGACCGCTGGGTGAATATCTTTATCGAAGAAGGGGTGATCGGCCGGATCGAAGGCGGACACATCGGAGGGCGTATAAAAGGATGGGAATCGCCGATGGGTGTCAAAATTCGCAAGATTGTGGATGGAAAGGTGGTCGGTGCATGGGGAATCGATCCGGCCGGCGACGAGGCGGACCGCTTCTATGCCCAATACTTCCCCGCGCTGGTCAAGCACCTGAAGGAAAAGGGATGGCTGGACCGGTACGTGCAGCATCTGGCCGACGAGCCGTCCGAAAGGCACGTGGAAAGCTATCGGGCAATGGTGCAGCTTGTGCGGAAGTACGCCCCAGGGTTGCCGATCCTCGACGCGGGACACTTGACCGATCCATTTGTCGGGCAGGTCAACATCTGGGTGCCGATCCTCCAACACTTCCATCGGGATTTCGCCTTCTATCAAGAGCGCCAACGTGCCGGCGACGAAGTTTGGTTCTATACGTGTGTCTTTCCGCAAGGCGAGTATGCGAACCGGTACATCGAACAGCGGCTGATAAAGACCCGCATCTTGCACTGGATGAACTACCGTTACGGTGCGACCGGCTATCTGCACTGGGGATACAACCACTGGACGCATAACGCCAGCCCGTATACCCACACGACGCAGCCGCACCCGGGGCCGCCGTATCTGCCGGCCGGCGATGCGTGGATCGTCTATCCCGGCCGCGATGGGCCGCTCGACTCGATCCGGCACGAGGCGATGCGCGACGGGATCGCCGACTATGAGCTTTTGAGCATGTTAGGCGAGAAAGACGCCGCGGCAGCCAAACGCCTTGTGGAAAAACATGTTTTGGACTTCGACCAGTACGACTGCGACGTGGAGCAGTTCCGTGCAACACGTAGGGAATTGCTCGAAGCACTCAGTGGGCAAAAGTGAGTACATCGACATGAACGACCAACCGAAACAACAACCGGCGGACGATGACAGCAAACAGCTTTCACGCCGAAAATTTCTTGGCGCCGGCGGGGTGCTCGGCTCGGCGGCGGCACTGGGGTTGAACGTCCGGCTGGGCGCAGCGGACGACAAAGTAAATGGCGATGGACCTGAGAGTCAACCTACTGACGCGGCATCGGCGAAGGAGGGGGCCGGGCGAGATACGCAACCCTCGCAAGACACATCGGGCCAACGTACCGATTTGATAGAAGAGTCACACCGCTTCGACGTCGTCGTGATCGGCGGCGGGGTGGCCGGGGTGTGTGCCGCAGTTGCGTCGGCACGACACGGCAGACGCACGGCACTGGTACACAATCGCCCGGTGCTCGGCGGCAATTCCAGCACCGAGATTCGCATCCCGATCCTCAGCGCCGGCAACTACAGCCCGTTGGCGGTAGAAACCGGCATCGGCTACGAGTTGATTACCGAGGAACGTTCCCGCAGCCACGACCCAGCCGGCACCGGCATGGTCAACGCCCAGTGGGACCTGACGCTGTACGATGCGGTCCGCCGTGAGCCTAATCTTGAATACTTTTTGAACGCCAACGTCTACGAAACCGTAACCGACGGCGACCGGATTACCGAGGTCACGGCACTGCAACTCGGCACGGAGAAACGGTTGCGATTTGCGGCCGAGATGTTCGTCGACTGCACCGGCGACGGGCTGATCGGCGCACAGGCCGGTGTGCCGTTTCGGATCGGCCAGGAGCCGCGGCAGCAGTACGGCGAGTCGTTGGCGCCGAAGACCGGCTGGGACTGGACGATGGGCAACTCGCTGATGTTTCGTTCCCGAGACGCCGGCCGGCCGGTCGAGTTCCATGCCCCGGACTGGGCCGTGCGGTACGACTCGGAAGGCGCATTTCGGTTCCGCGGGCTGGGCACCGGCAAGTCGGGCTACTGGTGGATCGAACTGGGATGGCCGGACGATACCATCGCAGACAATGAAAAACTCCGCGACAAGCTGCTCGCACACGTGTTGGGCATCTGGAACTATCTGAAGAATCACAGCAAAAAGCACAAGGAGCCTCTGCGCAACTACGCGCTCGATTGGGTCGGCATGGTGCCCGGCAAACGCGAGTCGAGACGGTTTGTCGGCGCGCACGTGATGACGCAGCCGGAAATCCAACGCCGCAAGCTGTATCGTGACCGGATCGGCTTCGGCGGTTGGATAATCGACGATCACCTGAAACAGGGCATCCAGGTGCTGGATAAAAAACCGTCGTTCGACGACGTGTCGGTCGAGCGGTGCATGGTCGCGCCGTACAGCGTGCCGCTGCGCAGCCTGTTTGCCGGCGAGGTATCGAACCTGTTCTTTGCCGGCCGCGATATGAGCGCCAGCCGGGTCGTGTTCTGCTCGCTTCGCGTACAGAGCACATTAGGGCCGATCGGTCAGGCGGCGGGAACGGCCGCGGCGTTTTGTGCAGCACGGAAGCGGAAACCGATCGAGTTGACCGGCGGCGAAGTTGCCGCAATCCAGCAGGCGCTGCTCCGCGACGGCGTATACATTCCGCATCTTGCGAACAACGACACGGATGACCTTGCCCGGTACGCCAAGGTGACGGCCTCCAGCCAGGCCGCGTTGATCGCCGAGCCTGGCAAGAAGGATTTTGACCTTGTTCGCCCCGCCGCGCAGCTTTTCCCGATAAACAACACCCGGCTTGATTCCGTGGAGGTTTATCTTGAAAATCTGACTTCCAAGAACGTTACTTTGCGCGCACGGCTGATCCCGGCGAAAGACGTCTGGGATGTTGCGGCACTGGACACCCCGCGCCCGATTGCAGAATCAAAAGCGACGCTGTCGGCCGGTGACAAGCGGTGGGTAAAGTTTTCGTTCAACCTTAACACAGGCAGCAAGTCACGGCTGTTCTGGCTCGAGATTGCCAAGGCGAAAGGCGTACGATGGTCCTACTCCGATCCGGTGCTTGCCGGCCTTTCGGCAGCTTGCCGCAAGGAGGAGCGATGGTGGTTTGCACCGGGTGCCTTTCATGAATGTCAGACCTTTGCAGTGCGGGTTTCGCCGACCGTACATCCATACGGGCCGGAAAACGTTGTAAACGGCGTCGCCCGTCCGGAGTGCGGGCCGAACCCGTGGATGTCTGACCCGGCGAAGAAGCTGCCGCAGTATGTTGAGTTGCAGTTCAGACGGCCGGTTACCGTCGGTTGTGTTCAGGTAACGTTCGACACGAATCTGAGCCGTTCGCCCAGCGCGATGCCGCCGCTGTTTCATGCCCCGGAGTGTGTGCGGGATTATGCGATTCTGGCAAAGCAATCCGGCCGGTGGGTGGAGATGGTTCGGGTCGAGGGGAACTACCATCGCAGGCGTCGGCACACAGTGCAACCGGTCCGTACCACGGCGGTGCGTGTGCGAATCGACGCCACCAACGGCCTGCCGGATGCCCGTGTGTACGAGGTCCGGTGTTATCCGCCTGACGCAATTTCTTAAAAACGTTGACGCATGTTATCATTGCCACCGCCTTGGCCATGCTTTATATTGGCTCTTCCGTTTTTAGGTGCAAAACGCTAGAAACACGGCCTTCAGGCCGGCGGCCATCTCGCGTAGCTCGGCGATGCTCCGCTGGACCGCTTCCGAGGCCCGGTTCAGGTCCAGAATCAGCCGGCTGAAGAGTGT
>DAOWNK010000247.1 GCA_030642635.1 Pirellulales bacterium | reverse complement strand
CGAAAAATCATCGGCCTGGCCAAAAGCCTCATGGCGTTGGCCACGTAGCAAAGTTCATTTCTCAGAAAGTGCAGTATTTTAATCCTGATACTGTTTATTGAGCAGCCTCAAATTGATAATTGGGCGAGCCGTTGTCAAATAACGTTCCCACAGATCTATAGCACACGAATTGCGTTTGGTCAAAAAAGTCAGCGAGAGAGTTCAGGACAACGCCGGGTGCCTGTGATTGAAGGTGTGCCACTGCTTCGCAGAAGCAGTGCCGAGCGGGTGGGCACGTCGTGGAATTCACTAAGCGACAAACAGTGGCAGTCAACTGTTTTCTTTGGAGGACAGTAGCCGGCACGTGTGGCACAATTCCCGATCTTGAAATTGGCCGCGCGGTGTGATACACTTGTCCACGTTGGAGCAATATGCCGTCGCTCACTTCGTTCATTGACAATTCATCTCGTTCCGTGCCTCTTCCAAGGGCAGAAGGTGTATTTTGCACGCGGTGAAACAATGCCGTGCAAAACTACCGACTGTTTGTAGTGACCGCATTTATGCGGTCTCTCTGGACATTACTGGGTAGACCCGATGAATCGGGTCACTACAAACGATTGTAACTGTTCACGGGTTTTTCAGCAGTCAGCTATCAGCGGTCAACTCGAAACCCCGCAGAAAACAATGTTTTCAGAGACTGATAGCTGATAGCTGATAGCTGACCGCTCACTACAACTCGCGTTACAGATTTATTGCGACGGGCGCCCTAATCCCGCTTGAGAACCAGAACTGCGCGGTCGTGGCGAGAAACTTCTGAGGTGTGTGTGGAGACGGTCTCTCGCAGAACGGTTGCCAGCCGGTCGGCCGAGAGGTTCGTACGGCCCAGCAGCGGCTCGGCGATGCCCGATATGCCAAGCTGTCGGCCTTCACGGTCGATCGCATCACAGACGCCGTCGGTGAACATGACCAGCACCTCGCCCGGCTGCAACTGATAACAGCCCTGCTCGTAGTCGGTTTCCGGGCCTTCGCCCAACGGTGGCGACGGACCGCCGAGCGATTGCCAGCCGTCTTTCCGCACGACCACCGCTCCGGGCCGGCCGGCCTGTGCGTAGTTGATCCGGCCGGTCGCCGTCTCGATCAGTCCGTAGCACAGCGCGGCGCGTCGGTCGCCCGCCGAGCCGGTCCACAGCGTCATGTTGACTTGCTTGATCGTTTCCCGTGCTTTGCGGTGGTATTGGCCGTGTGCACGGACGGCCGAGCGTAGTTCGGCGGCCGCCATTGCCCCCTGTAGGCCATCTTCTATGGCGTCGCCGACTGCGACCGCCAGCAGTCCGTCCGGCAGGCAGAACCAGTCATAAAAGTTACTGCCGACCGATTGCGATTGGTCCGACCAGCCGGACAGTTCCCAGCCGTCCAGCACCGGCGAGATTGTGGGCGACTGGTTGCGTTGCATCCGCTGGACAGAGGCGAGTTGGTTTTTCAACTGCGCCGCATCGATGCCCTCGCACATGAGCAGCTCGCGTTCCAGGTCGGCCGCCAGTCGGCCGGCGACCACCTCGATCACGTTCGTCTGCCGATCGGTGAAATCTCGCTTCCGGTTGCAATAGACCCAAAGCGTGCCCAACAGCGTGGTGGGTGTAGAGACCGGCACGCACACTGCGGCTGGGAAATCCTCGGGCACGCGCCAGTGTTGCATTACCGTGGTGTCTTCCAGCACGACCGCGTGGCCCAGCAGCGCCTCCAGGTCGGCCATGGCGCCCTTTAGCGGCCTGGCCGGCGCGGTCAGCCGGTCGAACGGCAATCCCCAGGACGCACGAAGTTTCAATTCGGTTGTGGCCTCGTCGAGCATGTACAGCGCGGCCGCATGGCAATCGACCGCTTCGGCGCCGCCTCGGAGCACCGCCTCGAGCCGCTCGGCCAGATGTTTCTGTTCGTCGGTATGAGGGATCAACGGTACACCGGCGGCCAGCTCCGCCTCGCGCTGCCACAGCGCACGACGCGTTTGCATAAGCTCGGCAAGCAGGTCGGCCAGTGCGGCGGCCATCGACCGGGCGGTATCCCGATCGATCGGCTTTGTCGCAGCAGGTGCGTGTGATGTGTATTCTGCCGGCGTATGATCGAGCGGCTCGAGACTGAGGTGTCCGAGAGTCACTCCGACGCCCGGGCTGACCGGGGCGGACCACCTCTGATCGGTCTGTCGCCGCTGTGGTTCGCCGTCAACGTATCGCAGCGACCAGCCGGTGGTTGCCTCGAATGCCCTCAACACGGCCGGCAGGCTGCCGACCGCCTCGATCTGCGGCCGGACGACCTTGGCGGGCTGCTCGGTGTAGAGTTTCAGATTATCGGCGTTTTTGGTACTTGGTTTGGCCACGGCAATCTCGGTGTCTATGTTGCGCAAGCTACCCATCATCCGTGACCGGTATAGTTTAACATCGGACGATTTTGCCCTGGACGTGAGCTGGATTTTGAGGTGGCGGCATGAAGAACCTTGACCAAATGGTAGTATCAATGTAGCCTACATAGTTCCTGGTAATAAGGTGTAACCATGACTGCACAAAACGAACTGATCGAGAAAATCAAACATTTGCCTGAACATCAGCAAATGATCGTGAAATCAGTAGTTGATGAACTGGTGCGGGTAGATGACAGCACGAATGGTAGTGAATCTACCGGTTGGCTCGGCTGCCTGGAGCATCTGGGCGTGGAGATTACCGAAGAGGACATAGATGAAGCGCGCCGCGAGATGTGGGGCAATTTTCCACGTGAGGTTCAGCGATGAACGCGATTGTATTGGACACCCATGTTGTCGTGTGGGCGCTTTTGCAACGCAACCGGCTCTCGCCGACAGCACTCGCAATCCTGGAAACCGCAAACCAAAGTCGGTCGACGGTATACGTATCCGCGATTTCCATTGTGGAAATTATCTATCTTGTCGAGAAGGGGCGACTGCCGGACGAAGTGAAAAGCAGGCTTGCTTCCGTGATGGATAGCCCGAACACCAATATGAAGGTTGCCTCGCTGAATCGAGAAATTGCTGACTGCGTTGAACACATTCCGCGTAATATCGTGCCAGATATGCCAGACCGAATTATTGCCGCAACAGCGATGTATCTGGGCGTCCCATTGGTCAGTCGCGATAAAAAGATACGGGCAACTGAACTCAAGACAATTTGGTAATGAGGACACAAAACCGAGAACCAAAACGTTAGGGACTCATCTTTAGGGATTAGCCCCGTCCCCTAACCCCAACAACTCCCACATCGGCCGAGCCAGACGCCGAAACTCGGCCGTTGGCATTGCGACCGTGTCCCAACTCGGCGAGATCTGCCGGGCATGGGCCGTGTAGTCGGAGAGCCGCACCGCGACGAATCCGTACAATCTGCGGCGGTGTTCGAAGAGTTGATCTGTCGGCAGCGGCGCCCGATTGCCGAGGATATTATAGGCGAACACGAACAGCCCGCAAAACCCACCGCCGAACAGCACCTCCCATCGGGCAAGGCTCTGAAGGTCGTCGCGTGTTGACCAGTTCTTCCAGTACTGCTTCTGTTGGTCGCCGGAGGGAAAACGGCGGCCCTTTACGTCAACCAACCAGGTCGGCCGAGCGGGCGAGGAGACGATAAAGTCGAGGCTCTTAATCGAGGTCCCGTTGCCCAGCAGGCTGCGGCGGGCCTCGTCGACCGCCACATACGGCACCGGGCGGCTGCGCAGATACGCCTCAAATGCCGCTTCGTAGTGGTTGTCGCGATTCATGGTTTGGCCGAAAACGTATACAATTTCTGCCAACACGTAGTTAGTGTTTTTTTGTCGTGATCTGTTAGCTTACCCAAACGGCGCGCGACGTCGTTTTTGTTTAAGGAAGCAATTTTTGCCAGCCGCACCCAAGACTCTCGCAACAGTCCGCCAGGCGACCAATCTCTCAGCTTGTAATCACCTCGTCCGGATCGTTCTTTTGTGGTTATGGGAGCTAAAACAACATCTGCATTACCTATGTCCAAAACTACCAGAGAAGGGCGTCTTTTGCTTTTGCCGGCAGCGGACAACGGAAAATTCACCAACACAACCTCGCCAAATTTATAGTTCGTCATAAATTGCGTCTTGCTCATCGTAGGCGTTTAGATAGTGTTGCTTTGCCGATTCTTGCCATAAATGATTTTCTTCTCCCGCTTCTGGAATGAAGACCTGGACATATTCTCCCTGCCTGGCAGAAGTCGGTTGACTTAACTCTAAATGTGTTGAATCCAGAATCTTCGCCTTGATAACATCCATAATGTTTTTCCTCACATATAAAACCTTCAGACCACCTCACTTTTGTATTTTATTGCTATTCAAAGCAGTTGTCAACAAATTTAACCGAGATGGTTGTCGCAATTCATGGCTTAACTTACGGCTCGATCTTCGTGCCCAGCACTTCAAGAAACTTCCGCATCCATTGCGGATGTCCGACTTGCTGGTCGAATTTTAACGAACCGGCCAAGTAATCAAAAGGTGGGCCACACTTGGCCGCCGTGCCGGCGGCCGCTAAACGGAATATCCCGCCTACCGATTATATGGCTCTTCCGTTTTTAGGTGCAAAACGCTAGAAACACGGCCTTCAGGCCGGCGGCCATCTCGCGTAGCTCGGCGATGCTCCGCTGGACCGCTTCCGAGGCCCGGTTCAGGTCCAGAATCAGCCGGCTGAAGAGTGTG
>DAOWNK010000173.1 GCA_030642635.1 Pirellulales bacterium | reverse complement strand
ACACTCTTCAGCCGGCTGATTCTGGACCTGAACCGGGCCTCGGAAGCGGTCCAGCGGAGCATCGCCGAGCTACGCGAGATGGCCGCCGGCCTGAAGGCCGTGTTTCTAGCGTTTTGCACCTAAAAACGGAAGAGCCATTATAACTACCTACCTACAATTACGGCAAGTGGTCGGCCCGCGTTCATCCGTCCGTTCGTAGTGACCCGATTCATCGGGTCCATGCGGCTGAGTGTCAGGGAGGACCGCATGAATGCGGTCACTACGAACATCTTTTGACGGTCAGGACGAATACTTGCCAGAGACCTAATATAACCTCTTTTGTAGCATGGACTTAGAACAAATCACCATCCTGTTGCCCTGCCAAGACCTGGAGGACCTTGCGCTTAATCGCGGGGCCGCCGATGCCGAACAGTTGCTCGCCGGGTGGTCAGCATTATGGCATCCGAAATTGCTGAAAACAGTCCGGGCAATGCCGAGCTGGTCCCCCGCCGAGTCCCCGCCCGAAGAACCGGTGAGACACTTGGTCTTGGTTCCCGATTGCAGCTTGGTGTTGCTGCCGGACGACTGGCTCAAGGAGGCGACCGCCGCAGGGGCGTGCGTGCTGCAAGATTGGCGGTCTCGTGACGAGTTGCTCGCCATGATGACCGAACAACTTGGATTGTCCGACCAGACTGCCGAGGAGTTGGATTCTGAGTTGATAGCCGACTTCCTGGCATTGGGATTTTGCCACTTCCAGGTCGAGATGATCACGCGCCAGTTGCGATACATGAGCAATCTCGATGATGATGCGTTTTTCTCGGAGGTGCTCGCCGCAGTCGATGAGGCCTTCGGCGGAGACCTGGAAGCTGCCAGGGAGCGGCTCCGCTCGGCCTACGAGTTGCTCAATGAGGCCCGAGAGTATTTTCATCCGGTCGATGCCCACCTGCTCGACTTAACATTGGTTGCCGACACCACATTGGGCGAGTTACTCCGCAAGGAGTTATCGGCCGGCACGCCGCTGAACCTGCTCATCTGCGGCAAAGTGCTTCAACAAATGGCTCAACAGGAACCCGACACGCTTAAGGCCGTAGCCGCCGCCGTGCAAAACAACACCGCGACAATTATCGGCGGTGAGTTCCTGGAATCGCCGCTGCCGATGCTTTCGCCCGAGGCGATCAAGCATAACCTCCAGCGCGGGCTGACCGCATACCGAGAACTGCTCGACGTGCGTCCGACGGTGTTCGGCCGACGTCGGTTCGGACTGACGCCCGTGCTGCCGCAAATCCTCAAACAGCTCGGTTTCAACGCTGCGTTGCACTTTACGCTCGACGATGGCCGGTTCCCAACCGACAATCAAGGCCGAATTCAATGGGAAGGCATAGACGGAACAACCGTAGACTCCTTCGACCGGGCGCCCGGCGACGCCGCCGGCGCCGACGTCTTCCTCCGACTGCCGGAAACCTTGGGTAATCTGATGGACCTGGACAACGCGGCGACCATGGTGTTTGCCCACTGGCCTGGCTACGCAAGCACTTGGTATCAAGACCTCAAACGTATCGCTGCTTACTCGTCTGTGCTTGGCGCCTTCGCAACGGCCGAGAATTACTTTGAAGAAACCTCTACGTTCGGCAGCCAGGCGCAGTATCGGGCCGACCAGTATCGCTCGCCTTACCTTGCACAAGACGTTGCCGCTGGCCGAACCGATCCGATTTCTCGTTGGGTCAGATACTACCGTCGCCGCGCGGCGGCCGAGGCCGTGCAAACACTCAACACCTTATCCACCATAGCCGCTTGCGACCAAGCCGCTTGCGGCTTAGCAAGCCTCATTGCCGAGGTGGACGACTCCATCTCCACAGACAACGAGTCCTGCGATTTGGACCAGCGTCTCTCCTCAGCATTGAACAATGCAATGGCCCGCTTCTCAGGATCGTTGACCGGCTCGGCCTCTACGACGGAAACCGGCTGTTTGGCGGCCAATCCGCTTAGTTTTTCGCGTAGGATGTGCGTCGAGACACCAAACCCGGCCGTCATCGACGTGCCGGCGATGGGATTCGCTTGGGTCGGACCGGAGCAGTCGTCCGATGCACCCAGTGAGACACGCCGATTCCGGAAAAACAGACCGAAAGACGAACCTCCGCTGGCCGAACAACTCGACAATGAAACAGTGTTGCGGAACGAGTTTTTCGAGATCGTCGTCGACCCGCACACCGGGGCGTTGCGGTCGATCTCCGATTACTACAGCCGCGGGGCCAGGCTGGCGCAACAGATCGCCCTGCGCAGCCCGCAAGGCAAAGGCGTCGAGCCGGGTGACGATGCGAATTACTCGATCATGGCCGCCGACGAGGTGATCGCAACCTCCTCGGGCCCGGTCCTCGGCGAGGTCGTCTCCCGCGGGCGGCTGGTGGATTGCAGCGCCAAGCGACTGGCCGGCTTTACACAGACGACTCGCGTGCATCGAGGCAGCCGAATCATCGAGTTGCTAATCGAGTTGGACATCGACCGGCTGCCCGAGCAAAACCCATGGCAGTCGTACTACGCCGCACGGTTCGCCTGGGCCGACGCCACGGCGAATCTGTACCGCGGTGTGAACATGGCCAACGTGCCGACCGATTGCTCGCAGATGGAGACGCCGCACTTTATCGACATCCGCTCCGGCAAGGTCCGCACCACGCTGCTGTGCGGCGGTACGGCGTACCATCGCCGGCTGGGGCTGCGGAAGCTCGACACACTGTTGGTCGTACGCGGCGAGACTGCACGGCAATTCCGGCTTGGGATCGGCGTCGACGTATCGCATCCGGTGCAGGCCGCACTCGATTTTATTGCACCCGAGACGGTGCTCCACGGCGTGCCTTGCCCGACGGCCACATCCGGCTGGATGTTTCACATCGACGCAAGGAACGTAGTGGCGACGCATATAGAACCGTTGTTTTCATCGGACAATGACAACACGTTTAGCCGCCGTCGGCACGACGATGACACGTTTAGCCGCCGTCGGCACGACGGTGTTGAGGGATTCGTCATACGACTGCTGGAAACCGACGGCCGGAAGGTGCAGGTCGGTTTGCGTTCGTTCCGTCCGATCCGGTCCGCAACGAAACTCCACGCCGGCGACACACCGCCGGTCGAGTTGCCAGTGGCCGGCGACCGCATTACGATAGACCTTGGTCCACATGAATGGGCCGAGGTGGAAGCCTTATTCGACTGAACCTACTTAACCTGAAGCAATTCGCTCGCCCAAAGCTGATCGTCCGTCTCCAACGGCGGCGCAACAGGGAGACTTGTAGTTGATCCTGGCTTGGTAGCTGCCCGACTCGTACACCTTGGCCACGGCGGCTTGGATATTCAGCGGCACGTCGGGATCGTCGCCGGCAAGCGGGATACGGATTCGCGGCAGACGGTCGCGCAGCAGGCTGGGGTACAACTCGAACCGTTCGCGCGACGGGGTCGCTCGATTGACGCAAACAAGATAATCGTACGGCCCCTTGCGGCGCGAAGACCACTCGGGCACCGACAACACGTGCCGGCCGTCGCGCAACAGGTCGATTTCCACCAGATGTGTCGTGCTGCCGAGCACTTCTCGCTGTTTCGTCCGATATGAATCGCGGCCCGGGCCTGGAAATTTGTTCGATGGGCTGACCACCTCGATTACCGTCACGATGTTCCGGCCGGATTCAACGTCCAGGATTTCGATGTACGATTCGTGTACTTCCCGGTCCGGCCCTTCGACAAAGACACGTTCCTCAACTGCGGCGACATATTTCGGCCGCAGCATGAGTTCTAATTGATCGGCAAGGTACACTATCAATCGACTATGAACCCCCGGCCAAAGTTTCGGGTTTTCCAAGTACGGGTCCATTCCCGGAAAGATCATCGACATGGTATATCCCCCGTGCAGTTGAGGTGCTTTCATCAAAAACACTTATATGTATAATACTACACTTACGTAATGTAATGCAACCGGGTGAATCCGCGACCACCGGTCGCGGCTTTATGATTACCAAGGAGCTTTTACGATGAAAAAGAACGTGTACTCGTATTCGGCATTGATTTTCTTTGTATTTATCGCCGCCGTGGCAACGGCATCCGCCACAGAGAAAGAACCTGCGGCTGAGGAAAACAGCCAGGCCGTGCCCACCTACACAAGCGTCCGGCAACCGACCGACGGTGTGACGCTCGCCGTGCTCTCCAACGGCCTGACTGTGATCGTGCAGGAGAACCACGTTGCGCCGGTCGCCACCGTGCGATGTTATGTCAACAACACCGGCAGCGCATACGAGGGCAAGTACCTGGGCGTCGGATTGAGCCACGTGCTGGAGCACGTCGTTTCAGGCGGCTCCACCGAAAATCGCACCGAAAAGCAGACCGAGAAGATCATCGACCGATTCGGCGGCGCTACGAACGCTTACACCAGCACGCACCTGACCGCATATTACATCGACTGCCCGGCCAAGGACGTTATGACCGCCGTGGAGTTATTGGCCGACTCGATGCAGCACGTCGTCTTCGAGCCGTCGGAGTTCGCCCGCGAGCTGAAGGTCATACGCCGCGAACTGGCCGACGGCGAGGTCGACCGCCGACGCGTGCAGTGGAAACTGCTCAAGCAGACCGTCTACACCTTGCACCCGATCCGCTACCCGGTAATCGGCTATCTTGATGTGCTCAACGGCACGACGAACGAGGCAATCATCGAGTTTTATCGTCACCGCTACGTGCCGAACAACCAGGTCTTCGTGGTGGTCGGCGACGTGCAGACGCAGCAGGTGCTCGATGCAGTGGCCGCAGGGTGGGCCGGCACGCCGCGTGCCCGCGAGACTTTCGTGCCGCTGCCCGAGGAGCCGGAGCAACTAACCCCTCGCGAGACCGTACACGAGATGGACGGCAGCACGTACGACATTGCACTGGCATGGCCGACGGTGATGCTTTCCAACCCGGACCTTTACGCGCTGGACGTGGCCGCGTACATTCTGGCCGAGGGCGAAAGCTCGCGGTTGGTGCGTCGGCTGAAGTACGACCAGCAGGTGGTCCAATCTGTCTCGTCGGCCAGTTACACGCCGCATTTTGCCAAGGGGTTTTTCGCTATCTTCGCCGTCAGCACCCCGGAGCACTGGCGGCGGGCGTGCGACGAGATACTCGCCGATGTCTACCGGCTCCGCGACGAGCCGGTCGGCCCGGCCGAGTTGGAGAAGGCGAAAAAACAAAAGGCGGCTGAATTGATCTTCGCCCGGCAGACCGTACAGGAGACGGCCGAATCGCTCGGTCGAAACTTCCTGTCGGCCGACGATCCGCTATTCGACGACAAATACGTTGAAGGCATCCAGAAGGTCACCGCCGAGCAGGTCCAAGACGTGGCCCGACGGTACTTCGTTCCCGAGCGGCTCAACCGTGTAATCATCGCACCGCCGGGCGGGGCGCCGAAACCGTCGAACGAACAATCCGCTGGCAGCGAGGGAGAAATCCGTGCGGTTCGGCTCCCCAACGGGCTGCGCGTGCTGGTGAAAAAACACTCGCATCTGCCAATGGTAAATATCCAGGTATACGTGCTCGGCGGGTCGCTGGTCGATACGCCCCGGACGGCCGGCCGATCGGCGCTGGTCAGTTCCATGCTCGACAAGGGGACCGACCGGCTTACGGCCGAGCAGATCGCCGACTACTTCGACTCGATCGGCGGGAAGCTCTCGATGTCGGCCGGCAGGTTTACGGTATTCGGCAGTGCGACGGTGTTGCGCGACGATTTTCCCGACGCGGCGGCCGTATTCGCCGAATGTTTCACGCAGCCGACCTTTCCCGCCGACGAGTTCGACAAGGTGCAATCGTTGGCGCTCGGCGCGATCGCACGTCGGGCAAACAGCCCGCAGGCCGAGATATTCGAGCTTTTCTACGACAACCTGCCGGCAGCCACGCCGTATCACGTCATGCAAGGCGGCAAGGCCGAGACGGTCGAACGGCTTACCGCCGAGGACCTTCGTGCGTATCATGCAAAATATTTCGTGCCGGAGAACATGATTGTGACCGTATTCGGCGACGTTGAGCCTGACGATGCACTGAAGACGGTTGCGCGACACTTCGGCGGCCTGAAGGCGGACCCGGACTTTAAGCCGATCTCGTTCGACCGCGATAACGCCATACCCGAGACGATCGTCCGGCACAAGCAGACCGGCAAGGATACCGGCATGGTGTTGCTGGGCTACCCGGCCGCCGGAATCCTGAATGAGAAGGACCATGCTGCATTGGTCGTGTTGGACGCGATCATCTCCGGCTATGGTTTTCCGGGCGGATGGCTGCACAACGAGCTTCGCGGCGAGGGGTTGGTTTACTATATACACGCATTCCAGATTACCGGCCCGGCGCCTGGTTATTTTGCAGTGCTTTCGCAGACCCGGCCGGACAGCGTCGGCGAGGTGATCGGGCGGATCGAGAAGAACATTGCCAGGGCAAAGGACGGCAAGATTACAGAAGATGAGTTCCGCACGGCTGTCGAGATGGTCACCTCGCTCCATGCCCAGGAGAACACGACCATAGCAAAACAGGCCGGCCAGGCCGCCCTGGACGCCCTTTACGGCCTTGGCTACAACTACGACAAAACGTTCGACGAGCGGATCGGGGCCGTCACGCTGGACGACGTGGTCCGAGCGGCACGGAAGTATCTGAACAACTACGTGCTGGTGACATCATCGCCGGAGAAGCGTTAGCAATGGCCGTTTGCAAGTTCACAACGGTACTTACTTGAACGGATTGATGATTTCAAGTCCATTCATGGAAGGATAAGCGTCAAAATCCTCTGTGTATAATTGCTGAATGCCGCTTTCAAGACAGGCTCCGAGAAGCACAGCATCCCAAAACGAGAGACTGTACTTTGTAAGCAAGTCGGCAGTTCGATCGAGTGATTCCCAACTTGGGAGTATCGTTGTCCAAACGAGACGTAGTTCTT
>DAOWNK010000282.1 GCA_030642635.1 Pirellulales bacterium | reverse complement strand
GGCGTGCGGCCGGTAACGATGTAGGTCACGTCCGCCGCGCCGACGACCGTGAATCGGGTGCCGACCGGAACCACGTCGGTTCCCATCTTGCCGTTGACAACTACGGTGCCGATGTCGAAATCCGTGTCGCCATCGGCAGGCGGTGTGGTCGGTTCGTTGACGGCCCCCGTGCCACTGAATCCGTCTAAAATCATCAGGCGGGCGTGCCTCAACTCGATTCTGGCCATTTGTTATTCTCCATTGGTTGATAGGTAAAGTTGATACCGGGCGTCGACCGCACTCTGGCGAATGCGATCTACCCGGCTGATTTGTCCGAAGTGAATCACGCGGATGGCGTCGCGCTTGCCGGAGCGGAGCGTGAGGCAACCGAGCAGGGTTTCGTTGTCTTCCGGCCCTTCGCCGAACTTGAAAACGGGGATCGGGCCGCCGGCTGCTTGCTGAAAGACGCCCGCATGTTGCACAATGTCGTAGGCATTTCGCGTCTGGCCGCCCATCATGCTTGTAAGCATCAGGTTCACGTCCACATCGAGCCTGAAATAACCCCGGCTGAGTTCCGTTACGGCCGGGCCGTTGATGCGGAACTCGACATGATCGTCCGCCCGCATCTTCTCGGTCTCGCGCTCGTCGATCCCTTCAATCAGGATCGGCAAACCGATGTTGTCCGCCGCCTGCTTGAAATGGTCGGCGGCCGAGGCGAATATCCATCGCGGCCAGTTGGGGTTCGGGGTATTCATTGGTTGCTTGCCCCCGCGTTGAGACCAATCAGGCTATCGGCTGCCACGAGATGAACCTGCTCAGGCACTCTGCCCATCAGTTCTTTGCCGACAATGATCCACGCAGCGCCGAACTCGAACTCGTGAATCTCCTTGATCTCATAACGACGGCCGTTGTAGACAAGCCAGTCATCGTTGGTAAACTCAAAGTTGCCAGGCAGGTCGCGTGCGTCAATGATGAATTGCCGCAAGCCGCTATCAAAACTGCCGCCATGGACGGGCGTCTTGCCGACCGAGATTTGCGCGATGCTCTTGACAACCGCTCGGCTGATCTTGACTGGCAGGACGATAGCACGACGAACCACGAATACGTCCTTGTCAATCCACTTGCGGCCGGTACGCACGTCGGTCTCGGCATCGTTCAAGCGATAAACGCTCACCGTCCCGCCGTATTGGCGTTTCAGCATGTACAAGACCTGCTGAATCTGGCGGTTGAGTGTGCGGTTGGCCGGGTACATACGTGTTTACCTATTGGGTCGTTCCAATGCCCGTTCCAGTCGTTGCATGACGACCGTATTCTGTGTGATCACTGTCGAGCACTTTTCGACCAGTGGAAGCAGAATTTCCCGCTGCTCGTCTTCAAGCGTCTCGATCCGTGTGACCAAACGATCCTCGCGGCGGTAATCCCGCCACAGGAAAAAGATCACGGCAATCAGCAGCGGGCCGAATTGCTTGACGAGTCACATCAGGTCCATGAAGTTGTCCACGTTGCGTTCCTCGGCGGTGTTGGTGAGAAGGAAAGGTGGGAAAGGTTGCCCGGCGCGGCTGATTCCGCACCGAGCAACCTCACGTGAAAAACCGATCAGCCTTGCAGAACGACGGCCAGGTTTGGGTCGAGCACGGCGACGCCGGCCAGGATGTCCATGTTGACGACCGTGCCCTGCTTGATGCTGGCCGGGACGCCCGGCGGCGAATTGCTTGCGGCCGGTTTCGCTTGGAAGACCACAGTTGAAGCGGCGAGGTTCACGAATTGTCAGCCCGGACTCCGGGCTTGCATCGTCACGCGCATGGCGATGTTGTTGTACGCCGCCACGGCGGCCATCACGCCCATCGACTGGTTCGGCAACGCCAGCGGCCGAGTGACCAGGGCGATCGCGTCGCGGTGGAACGCCAGGTTCATCGCGCCGGCCGGACCGGGGAAGGCCGGGTCGTTGTCGGCTAGAGCGGCTTCCAGAGGCCGGTCGAGCCAGACAACCCGATCCGAGCCGGACGCTTCGGATTCGATCACCGTGTAGACGTGGCGGCTGCCGCCGGTGCCGAAGGCCACCAACTGACCGATCTGCAGCGGTGCGGTGAAACCGTCAATCGTGATGCCCTTCGTATAGTCGGTCGCGTAGGAACCCTTCACACTGTGAGCCTTATACACGGTGATCGCCGCGCCTGCTTCGGTGGCGAACTTGTTCGCCTCGTGGAGCGTTACGGCAGTGGTGTCGCCCGCGGCGATATCGTTGACGTTCTGGTCCATCCAGGCCCGTGTCGGGCGGACGATAGCGTGCAGCGCCGATGCGCTGGTTACGTTTTCCAAGCGAAACCGGCCGCACGCCATTCGCAGCCGGGCGTCCCGGCTGAAACCGAGGATTCGGCCCAACTCTGCGTTCTCCAGTGCTGTCCCGCCGTCGCCCCGCTCGTTGGCCTTGATGAACAACTCGTTTTTAAGCAGCGATGTCTCGCTGGACGAACTCAAGACCAGGTTTCGACCTTCCGGATACGCCTTGTTGTCGTTGAGTATCTTGCGAGCCTCGAGCACGTAGTCCTTCCTGTGCCCACCGCTCGGGAATGTAGGCGTCGTTGTCGTTCGCATAACAACTCGGAATCGCCGTGGAGAGATAGATAGGATTCATTGTGGTTTGGTCTCCTTGTTTGGTGTGGTGAAGATTCAGACTAAATGGCCTCACGCAAAGGCGCTAAGACGCAAAGAAATCTCAAGATCACATTTTCTTCATGCCTTTGCGCCTTCGCGCCTTTGCGTGAGATTTCCCTACAGTCTGAGTAATACGATCCCCCGATAAAGATCAACGGCCCCGCTGCTGAACGTCGTCCAATCGAACGGTGAACTCCTCTTCAAGTTGCTTCCGCTCATGGGCCGCCTGCTGCTCCTTCGTGCGATACTGCGCCCGGAGGTTTTCAAGCGACTCCTCTAGCTTGTTGCGTTCGTCCTTGCTGAGGCTCTCGTTTTCCAGAAGCTTTTGGTACGATCCCTCCAAGGCTTCGTACCGCTCCTGATGCTTACGGCGGTCGGACGCCAGGAACTTGTTGACCTCTTCCTGGGTAAACGTCCGGTCGCCGTCCTGGCCGCCTTGGCCACCTTGACTACTGTCGCCACCGTTGCCACCGTCTTGGTCGGCGCGTTGGTTGCCGTTGTCGGTTTGTCCGCCGTCGCTACCGGCGTCGCCTTCGTTGTCGTAGCAGGTGGCCATAGGGTTGGATAAATACAGGTCGTACAACATGGTTTTGTTCCTTTCGTTAGGAAACCCTACTCAGTCGAATTGCGTCGTCGTCCCGAAGAAACGGTCGCAGGTATCGCCACGCCAGTGCGTTGGGCACACCATTGACAATGTGTTCGATCGGGACATTGGCACGGGAGTAGGTTGTCCGCACCGACGCATAACCCTGGGAGACGATCCCCAGGTTTTTCAATTCCAATTCAGGATCCTTGCCGTCGAGCAAGGAATGGGCGATCTCGTAACAAGCGATTCGGATCGCCTCGGGCACCTCCGTGTCGGCGCCACGCGGGAATTCCAACACTTGCTCGGCCTCGGCCGCCCGGATCACTTCGTCGCTCGCACCCGAGCCAAGTGCATAGACCGAGTGTTTCCGGCCCTTGAAGTTCAGTGTATCGATTATGAGTGTCGCCGCACGCAACGCCCTGGGCCGATCAATCGGCCTGGCTTGCGACCATGCATGTTCGTGAAGCCGCAGATTCCCGCGGCGCTAAAGAAGCAAGGCCCCTACTTGTGGAGTCGGGCGTCGCCGCATATACTCAGGATGCTCGAATTCGTGATATAGGGTAAGTTCGACAGTGGCAGAAGGAGGAGCATCGTGCGGAGCCCGAGCTTTAATCAGAATCAAGAAGCACTGACAACCGATGTTCAGACCTGGATAGGATTGGCCGCCATAGTTCTTGTAATTACTGCCGTCATAGTTGGACAGCTGCACTTTCTGAGAAATGAACTTTGCTACGTGGCCAACGCCATGAGGCTTTTGGCCAGGCCGATGATTTTTCGTGGGAGCAACCATATGTGGGT
>DAOWNK010000178.1 GCA_030642635.1 Pirellulales bacterium | reverse complement strand
GGGGAAGTGAGTGTTGGGGCAGATAGGGTTGGGTCAGATAGTGTTGGGGCAGATGGTGTTGGGGCAGATGGTGTTGGGGCAGATGGTGTTGTGATATTTGGATACGAACAACAATCACTAATCCCCAATCCCTAACCCCTATTTTACCCCATGACAGTACAAGCACTTTACTCGGCGGCGACCGGTATGACGGCGCTGGAGACCAAGTTGGACGTCATTGCCAACAACTTAGCGAACGTGGAAACAACTGCGTTTAAGATGGATCGGGCGAATTTTGAAGACCTGTTCTACCGGCACGAGAAGTTTCCAGGCTCTCAAGACACGGCCGGACAGTACACGCCGACCGGCATATCGATCGGACTCGGTTCTCGGGTGCAGAGCACACAGACGAATTTCGTCCAAGGCTCGTTCGAGCAGACCGGAGCCGAACTGGACCTGGCCATCCAAGGCCCAGGCTTCTTCCAAGTGATGGATCCCAACGGAGAGACGGTGTACACCAGGGCAGGGAACTTTTCGAAGAACTCCAACGGCGACATCGTAATGGGTTCAGCGGGCATAGGCCGGCTGCTGGAACCGCCGATCAACATTCCGCAAGACGCCACCTACATTGTCGTCAGCCCGGAAG
The DNA here is from genome assembly GCA_030642635.1 of Pirellulales bacterium. Classification (GTDB taxonomy): domain Bacteria; phylum Planctomycetota; class Planctomycetia; order Pirellulales; family Thermoguttaceae; genus DAOWNK01. The sequence goes on along the minus strand of DAOWNK010000178.1, from coordinate 6,188 downwards.
GCATAGTTTCGGTCCGACAGCCCGGCAACAACCAGCTTTCGCAAGTCGGGCAGATCGAGTTGGCATACTTCGTCAATCCAGACGGGCTGCTGAAGATGGGCGAGAACCTCTACGGCGAGACCGACGCATCCGGCGCCCCGACGCTTGGCAACCCTGGGCAAGACGGCATCGGCACCTTGCGGCAAGGAATGTTGGAATCCTCGAACGTCGAGCCGGTACGCGAGTTGATCGAACTGATCAAAACCCAACGCGCGTTCGAGCTTAACTCGAAGGTCGTACAGGCCGGCGACGAGGCCATGCAAATCGTGGCGAACTTGAAGAGGTATTGATGTAAAGCCGCGACCAATGGTCGCGGATCACCCAGCGACGAGTCGATAATCCGAAGAACCGCGACCATTGGTCGCGGCTTTACAATTATGCAACGAACCATACTAATCCCACTGGCCGTCGTCGCAGTGCTCGTATGTACGGTCTACACTCGTGCGGCTGAACTGCGTCTGAAGCCCAAGTGCCAAATCAGCGGCGCGGTGGTTACGCTCGGCGATGTGGCCGACATCTTCACGACCGACCAGAAACAGGCCGACACGTTGGCTGCCGTCGAGTTGTTTCCCACCCCGGCGCCGTCGCAGCAGCGTTTCGTCAGGCTGCGCGAGATACAAGACTTGCTGTTCTCACACGGTGTCAACCTTGCCGAACATCGGTTCTCCGGCTCCAGCCAGGTGGCTGTTACCGGAGTCGGCCGCCGACCGCCGAGGACCGGCAAACAACGCTTCGAGGCGACCGTTCACACGGCGGACGGTCCGGCACGGTTCCCGATCGACGCCGAGGTATCGCCCCCGCCGGAGTTTGTGGTCGCGGTGCATTCGCTTTCCCGCGGCGTGGTGATACGTGAAACGGACGTCGAGTTGTGTAGCGTTGCGTCGAAAAAGGCGCCGCCGGACGCCTTCCATACTATCAACGAGGTGATAGGCACAGAGACGACTCAAGCGGTGCCCAACGGAAAGGTTTTGCGTTCGGAGATGGTCCGCCGGCCGCTTATGGTCCGTCGTGGAGAGGTGGTAACGGTAACTGCCCGTCGCGCCGGCATCCGCATCCGCACCACGGCCAGGGCCAGAGACGACGGCAGCCGCGGCGAGACGGTCGTGGTCGAGTCGTTGTTGGACCGCACCAGATATTTCACGCGTGTAGTTGCAGTCCGCAAGGTGGAGGTTTGTTCCACTGGTTTAGCCGCCGCGTCCGCGCGGCGCGCTTCCTTTTGATTAAAAGGAACCGAACGTGAAAAGAATTTTCGTCAAACTTGTTTGTCTACCGGTCATGGCCGTCTTTGTGTTGCTTAGCGTCGTCGCGGCCGGTGCATCGGCACAGAATTCCAGTTTGTTCGACAATCCAGACCGGCAACGGCCGATGACGTTGGCTGAATATTCGTGGACTTACGAGGCGCCTCTGCCGCGCAAGGAGATCGGCTTGCACGACCTTATTACCGTAGTAATCGACGAGCAATCGGTCGTGATAAGCGAAGGCGAGATGGACCGGAAGAAAAAGGCGCACGGCGATCTGATTCTTAAAGACTGGGTGCTGCTGAAGGGCCTTTTTGCCTATCCCGACCCGCAGACGCTGGGCGACCCGCACATCTCCGGCAAGATGGACAACAAGATGCGGAGCGAGGCCTCGCTGGAGACCCGCGACTCGATAAAGTTCCGCATTACCTGCGCGGTGGTCGACGTCCGGCCCAACGGCAACTTGGTTATCGAGGGACACAATACGATCAAATACAACTGCGAGGTGTGGGACTATTCGCTCACCGGCGAGATTCGGCCCGAGGATGTGTTGCCGAACAATACGGTAATGAGCGAAGACGTCGCCAACAAGCGAATTCACAAGCGAGAGACCGGCCACGTCCGCGACGGATACCGACGCGGCTGGTTGTTGAAAATACTTGATAAGTGGCAACCATTTTAGGGGCCAGGGGCTAGGGATTGGGGATTGATTGAAAATTGCCGCTTGCGGCTTCGCACTAACCACTAATTCTTATGAAAACCGCCATCGCAAAACTCGTCGCTGCAATGATAGTGCTTAGCTGGTATGCAGCCGCACAGCCGGCCGATGCACGCACAACGCTTAAGAGCATCTGCCGCGTGAAGGGACAGGAAGAGAACACTCTGCACGGGCTGGGGTTCGTCGTGGGACTGAAAGGCACGGGCGACGGCAGCAACTTCCTGCCGACTATCCGTACTCTAGCCAAGGTGATGTCGCTGATGGGCGAACCGCTCGGGCAAAACGGGCTGGCGGAGCTTAAAGACACCAAAAACGTCGCACTGGTCACCGTTACGGCCACAGTGCCTGCCGCCGGGGCACGACAGGGCGACAAGCTGGATTGCATGGTCAGCTCGATCGGCTCGGCCAAGAGCCTGGCCGGCGGGCGGCTGTTCCTCACGCCGCTGCTGGGGCCTGATCGAAACAACACAAGAATTTACGCTTTTGCCGACGGCGCCATCTCGCTGGACGACAACGGTATGCCGACCACCGGACGCATACACGGGGGATGCCAACTCGAGACGGATTTCTTCAACGTCTTCTCCAAAGACAATCACATAACGCTGGTGCTGGACAAGAACCATGCCGGCTTCCAGGTAGCACAAGATGTCGCCGACCTGATAAACAGCCAACTCGCTTTTCAAAATGGAGGGGTCGCACTGGCAAAGGCGCTCAACCAGGTGAACATAATGGTGACGATCCCAAAACAGTACCGCAACGATCCTGTGCTGTTCGTCTCGCAGGTGCTCGGCCTGCCGATGATTCAGCCGCAAACCGAGGCCCGAGTTGTCATCAACGAGCGGGCAGGCAGCATCGTCATCGGCGGTGACGTCGAGATCGGGGCGGTAGTGGTAACGCACAAAAACGTCGTGGTCGAGACGGGAGGAACAATCGCCGGAGAGCCGTTCGTACCCGTCGATCCGGAAGAAACCGATACGCCGAAACTCAAGGCGCTGGTCGAGGCGCTCAACGCAGTCCACGTTCCGACGGAAGACATTATCGACATCATAAAGGGCTTGGAACGAAACGGTAAACTGCATGGAAAGTTGATTATTGATTGAATATAAAGGGGAAGGAGGAAGTGTAGCGGCCGGTGCTCTGCCCCAATACTGTTGAATTAAGAAACAAACACAGTGGCACCGTCGTCTCGCCGGTGTGGCGTAACTCAACTCAAAGTAATACCTATACTTACACACCACCGGCGGGACGCCGGTGCCACTGTGTTTTCCTTGATATTACCACTAATTCAACGGTATTGTGGCTTGCCAGGCGCGTAGAAAGAAGATCACTAATATGAGAATAAACACCTCCATACCAACGACAGCGAATCTTTTGCACGTTAATCCGGCCGATCCGAAACCGCCGGCCGACCATGCAGGGAAAAATTCCGAGTACCGCAAAGCGTTCGATTCGTTCGTCGGCGAGGTTTTCTTCGGGCAGATGCTCCGCTCCATGCGTAACACGGTCGGCCGGCCGGCATACTTCCACGGCGGCCGTGCCGAAGAAATATTCAGACAACAACTCGATCAGGTCCTGGCTGAAAAACTCAGCAACACCTGTGCCGATAAATTCAGCGGACCGATGTTCGAATTGATGAATTTAGGGAGGAAGTAAGTGGTAAATAGGGATTAGAGATTAGGGATTGGAAAGAGAGAAAACGTGTAGCGGCCGTGCTTGCACGGCGCGTATTTACCGCCAACTGACCACTGCCAACTGACCACTGCCAACTGACCACTGCCAACTGACCACCAACCACTGACCACATTCTTCTCAAAGCACGTGAGGGCCGAATCATGAAAACTTCCTGGGAATCCGAGCTGGCGGAACTGTTGAACGATCTGCTGGCGGTTCAAGACGATCTGCTGGCAATCTTAACGAAGAAGTGCGAGTTGCTGGCGAACTGCGATGCCGACGGCCTGGCCGCCGTCGGACAGCAAGAGGAAGAGTTGGTCGAGTCTCTGAAAGAGTGCCTGGCACGTCGCGAAGCACTGCTGGCACGCGCTCGTCTGGACGGATTCCCGGCAGGTAATATCCAGGCACTTGCCGGTGCACTGCCGCGCGAGCAACGCAAGGCGATCAGAGAACAGGTCAAACTGGCCGGCTCGCGTGCCAGATTGCTGAAGCATCTCAGCCTGACAAATTGGGTAGTGGTGCAGCGAACGCTGATACATCTTTCGCAATTGCTAGAAATTATAGCGACCGGCGGCCGGTTAAAGCCGACATATGGAAGAGAAGAACCGATTGGGGCAAGCGGCAGCCTGGTAGACAAGGCAGCCTAGTAGACACAGGTAAATTCGGCAGCCCGGGCGTGCATGGCCGGAGGCGGAAGAGGAGAGAAAAGAAAGGAGAGAGGAGAGAAATGATGAACAGGACATTCTCTCTTCCCTCTTCCCTCTTCTCTCTTCTCTCTTCTTACTTACCACCGGAATGTTTCGCATGGAATTCCAGGACAAATTTTGACCTACTAAACTTGCGTCATGTCCCTCTTCGGCTCCATACGGATGGCGGCGAATACACTTCGGGCGAATGAGATCGCCTTGCAAGTGGTGGGGCAGAATATCGCCAATGCCAACACGCCGGGCTACATCCGCGAGGAGGTCGTCTTCGCACCGGCTCCCACTCAACGTTACGGCAAGCTGTTGCTGGGACTGGGTGTCGAGGTCGATGCGGTCGTACAAAAGATTGACCTGTTCCTCGAGGAACGGTTGCGCGGCTCTGTAAGCGATCGGGTAGATGCCGAGACGCAAGAGAGCAGTTACACGCAGTTGGAAGGAGTTATCGGTGAGCTTAGCGACACGGACCTGAGCACCTCGATCGACAACTTCTTTAGCAGCATTTCAGAAATTCTGAACCAGCCCGAAAGTATCTCGGTCAGAAACCTCGCCGTCCTGCAAGGCAAAACGCTTTCGACCGATATCAACCGCCTGGCGAACCGCGTGACAGATATGCGATCCGACCACAACGACCGGATCATCGACATGGCCGACGACATCAACCGGCTGATCGAAGAGATTCGTACGCTGAACATCCGGATTGCAAACGTCGAGGGGGGAGATACTTCCAACAGCGACGCCGTCGGGCTTCGCGACCAACGGCTGGTGGCCCTGGAAAGCCTCGCCGAATTGATCGACATACGTGTGCGGGAACAACCCAGCGGCGGCGTGGCAGTCTACACCGGCGGAGATTTCCTCGTCTTCGAGGGAGTCACACAAGAAGTGGATGTGGTGCTGGAGAGCGAAGGCGGAATGGCCACTGCAAGCATTCACATAATTGGCAACGACTCCGAGCTAACGCCGAGCAGCGGCGAACTACACGGCCTGATTACCGCGCGTGGCGATATCACCGGCGGGTTCCTCGACGAGTTGGACGATTTTGCCGCCACGTTCGCCTTCGAATTCAACAAGCTCTACTCTCGTGGCCAGGGGCTCAGCGGATATCAGGAACTCACCAGTGAGTTCGCCGTCGATGACGCCGATGCGATGCTGAACAACGCCGGGTTGAAATTCACGCCGAAAAACGGCTCGTTCCAGATTCTCGTACACAACAAAGATACCGGTGCGACGCAAACAACCGACATCATTGTCGACCTGAACGGGCTGGGCGACGATATGACGCTGGCCGACCTGGCCGATGCACTGAACGCCGTACAGGGTATCTCGGCAAGCGTCACTCCGGGTAGGAAACTGGCGATTGCCGCCGACTCGTCGGAGCAGGAGTTCGCTTTTGCCGGCGATACGAGCAACATATTGGCGGCCCTGGGGCTGAACACATTTTTCAGTGGGTACGACGCACGCAGCATCGGTGTAAACACGGTGGTCGGCGACGCTCCGGCCACGTTTGCCGCCAGCACCGGAGGGATTGCAGTCGATACGCAAAACGCCGTCGAACTGTCCGTCATGCTCGACCAACCGATCGATTCACACAACGGCGAGTCGCTCACGGTGTTGTACGACCGGATGATCAGCGGTGCAACGCAGTCGTCGTCCATAGCACAATCCGCAGCCAAAGGTGCCAGGGTGTTCGAGGGAACCCTGCGCGGACAGAAAATGGCCATAAGCGGTGTGAGTCTTGACGAAGAGGCAGTCCGGATGCTCGCATTCCAACGGTCTTACCAGGCTTCCGCCCGATATATTGCTATACTTAATGAGTTGTTT
>DAOWNK010000333.1 GCA_030642635.1 Pirellulales bacterium | reverse complement strand
TTCCTCGTTTCTCGCCACCGCGAAAAACGCCCGATCGTCGTGTGAATATACCGGGACGCAACTTCTTCCTGACCGCCTCTTGACTGGCCTAGAAAAGGCATGGCAAGGGTGTCCGAAGTGAGACAAAAAAACGGCCCCTGGCTCGCAATCGACACCCGAGGCCCGATGCACACTTGGCGCACCCTCGGCCTGGCTATCCCTAGACAGGTTGCGTCCCCGCAGAGCCTGCTTCTGTTTCTCCAGACAACTCAACCATAACATAAAAATTACAACCGTTTCAAACAAAACCCAAAAACCCTGTTGACAAATGGCCCCTACAGAGATGCATAACACCGGGGGACAAGCCGCTGCTGGAGCGAATGAAACAGTCTGCACAAGCCTTGATCGATCGACCGGTCAAGGGCGTGCTTTACTACCCATCCTCGCTGCCGCCGGATCAGATGATCTACAACCGGCACGTCGTGGACGTGCTTCAGGACGCCGGCATTGCGGTGGTGCTGATCGACCGCGATATGATTGACGTTCCACGTCGCAGCAACCTGACGCGTGTCGGCTACGACAACCAGTGCGGCGGGTTCCTGCTGGCCGAACATCTGATTCAACTCGACTGCCGGCGGATCGCTTTCGTCGGTATACCCGCGCACGCCACGTCGGTGGCCGATCGCATGGAGGGTTATCTGGCCGCCTTGCGTGCCCATGGCATTGCCGATGATCCACAACTGATCCAATCGGTAGACGAGCCAACTGCTGAGTTCACTCGACAGCTCATCGAAACCGCTCGGCCCGATGCGATCATCTGCAAGATGGACCGATTCGCGGCTTTGATGGGACGTCACTTGATAGACATGGGGCTGCAAATTGGCAAGGACATCAAGCTTGCCGGCTTCGATGACGACCCGATTGCCGAGTTGCTGCACGTACCTCTGACGACGATTCGCCTGCCGGTCGGGCTGTTCGCCGACGCAGCGTTCCAGGCCATACAGGAGCAGATACGCAATCCGAAGTTGGCGGCCAGACAGATCATCATCAACATCGAACTTGTCGTGCGGGAATCGACGGTCGGTTAGTGCCCGCACGGAAACAACCTGATTTTATGATTTCCAGAGAACGTGTTCTTACCGCGCTGAATCACGAACAACCAGACCGGGTACCGATCGACTTGGGGGGGCACCGGTCGTCGGGTATTGCGGCCATAGCGTATCGAAAGTTACGCGAGGCGATGGGACTGCCCGATCGCCCGACGCGCGTCTACGATCCATTGCAGCAGTTGGCTATTATCGATGATGACGTGCTCGATCGATTCGGGGTGGACACGATCGAGTTGGGCCGCGGCTTTGCGCTGGAAGACGAGCATTGGACCGACTGGACGCTGCCGGACGGCTCGCCGTGCCAAATGCCCGCTTGGGCAACGCCGGAGCGCGAAAACGGCCAGTGGGTGCTCCGCTCGCAAAGCGGTCGCACGCTGGCGCGAATGCCCGACGGGGCTATCTACTTCGAGCAGTGCTACTGGCCGTTTCTGGAAGAAGACGACTTCGATAAGCTCACCGACGCGCTGGCGGAGAACATGTGGTGCGCGGTGCAGGCGCCGCCGGGACCTTTGGTGGCAGGCGACCACGGTGATCGCTTACTGGCCGAAGGAGCGCGAAAACTTCGCGAGCGGACGGATCGAGCGATCTTGGGTCTGTTCGGCGGGAATCTCCTGGAAATCGGACAGTTCCCCTATCGCAACGACAAATTTCTGATGCTCCTGGCCGGAAACCCCAAACGAGCCGGGGAGTTCCTTGATCGGCTCGTCGAGATTCATCTGGCGAACCTCGAGAAGTACCTTGCAGCCGTCGGGGCGTACATCGACGTCATCGTATTCGGCGACGATTTGGGCATGCAAAACGGCCCGCAGATATCGCCCGGTATGTATCGCGAGTTGTTCAAGCCGCGGCACGCCAAGATGTGGCGGCGGGCCAAGGAGTTGGCCGACGTGAAAGTTATGTTACACTGTTGTGGCGGCGTGCAACCATTGTTGGGCGATTTGATCAAGGCCGGGCTTGACGCAATCAACCCGGTGCAGATTAGCTGCAAGGGCATGGATGCAACGGGCCTGAAAAAGGAGTTCGGCGACCGGCTAACGTTTTGGGGCGGCGGCTGCGACACGCGGTTCATCCTCGGCAACGCCACTCCCGACGAGATTGCCCGACACGTCCGGCAGCAAGTCGCCACGCTCAGCCCGGATGGAGGGTTCGTCTTCCAGCAGGTCCACAACATACTGGCCGACGTGCCGCCGGAAAATGTCGTCGCTATGTTTGAGGCAGTGATTACTCAAAGTGTAAATACTAGCATATTGGAAACATGATACGCCCCGGACAATGTTCAACATTCAAACGATACGAGGGATAATCATTTTGCCGTGCATCGGCTTTGCGATCATTGGCAAGCCGTGCCAAGCGGCAGGTACTGAAGACAACCAGCCGGTCGATTGGGTTGATCCGTTTGTGGGCACGTCAACCTCGCGGTGGATGCTGTATTCGGGCCCGTCGATGCCGTTTGGCATGGTCAAGCTAAGCCCGGACAACCAACAGTACCAGTGGAAAGCCGGTTACGAATACACCATTACGGCTCTTCCGTTTTTAAGTGCGAAGTCCGCACTTTTCGAGGGGTTGAGCTTTAGGGTTCAGAGGCCTCGATCCTCAACAACGAATGCTTGCTAACAGCTAGCATAAACTTACAAATACCATGTCCGGTCCGGCCGTG
>DAOWNK010000133.1 GCA_030642635.1 Pirellulales bacterium | reverse complement strand
TGACATTCCAAACGATCGTCCGGTTGCCGTTGCGCTTACGTATCTTTACGGCGTGGGGCCTAAGACTGCTCGGACCTTGTGCCACGATGCGGGGATCGATCCGCAGATTCGTGCGCGTAATTTGCGCGAGGACGAGTTGGTGCGGCTGGCGGCATTGTTGGACAAGGATTATGTTGTCGAAGGGCAACTGCGGCGGCAGCGAAACCAGAACATCATCCGGTTGCGCGACATCGGCTGTTATCGTGGGCTGCGACATCGTCGCGGACTGCCGGTCCGAGGTCAGCGCACCAGGACCAACGCCCGGACCCGAAAAGGACCGAAGAAAACGGTCGCCGGAAAGAAGGGCGTTAAGGACTTGCGTTAGTCAAAGAGGGATTAGGGATTGGGGATTGGGGATTGGGAAGGAAGAAGAGAGAAGAGGGAGGAGAGAAAAGGTAAGGGATGAAAAACAAAATTCCAATCCCTAATCCCCAATCTCTAATCCCTTCCTCCTAATCCCCTTAAAGAGTTGCTAAACTGGAGTTTATAGCGGTGGCGAAGACCAAACGACGAAAAGCGGTGCGTCGCAACGTGACGGTGGGTGTTGCCCATGTCAAAGCAACGTTCAATAACACGACGATCACCATCACCGACACTAAGGGTGACACGCTTTGCTGGTCGAGTGCCGGTACGAGTGGGTTTAAGGGCAGCCGAAAGAGCACGCCGTTTGCCGGACAGTTGTCTGCGCAGCAGGTTGCCGAAAAAGCGATGAAGTGCGGCATGAAGGAGATCAGCGTGAAGGTGAACGGTCCGGGTAGTGGTCGGGAAAGTGCGATTACCGCACTGCAAGCCGCCGGGTTGAAAATCAAGTCAATCGAGGACGTCACGCCGCTGCCGCACAACGGGTGTCGGCCGAAGAAACGCCGCCGCGTATAATTCTGGAGTAGAATCGAATATGGCTCGTCAGACCGGACCTGTTTGTCGAAAGTGTCGCCGCGAGGGCGTCAAGCTGTTTATCAAGGGCACTCGTTGCGACACCCCGAAATGCGCATTCGAGCGTCGCGAAACGCCGCCTGGAATGAATAACTTCCGGCGCGGCAAACAAACCGACTACGGATTGCACCTGCGCGAAAAACAAAAGGTGAAAAATTATTACGGCGTGTTGGAACGCCAGTTCCGTAAGTATTATTCAATGGCCGAACGCACCAAGGGGAACACCGGCCAGGTATTGATGAGCCTGTTGGAGCGTAGATTGGACAACGTCGTTTGCCGGCTCGGGTTCGGACGATCCCGTGCCGAGGCCCGACTTATCGTCAGCCACGGGCACGTGATGGTCAACGATCGGCTGGTCGACGTTCCAAGTTACTTGACACAGCCTGGAGACGTGATTCAGGTGAAGGACCGCCCGAAGAGCATTCAGTTGGTCAAGGCCAACTTGGAGGAGCCTTGCAGAGAGGTTCCCGATTTTCTCAGCTTGCTGGACGATCCTCGGCCGGCCGGGCAGGTGCTGCGGTTGCCGGAGACCTCGGACGTGTCGATTCCGGTTCAGACCCAATTGATCGTGGAGCTTTGCTCCAAGTAGTTATTCTTGCTTACAGCTTGAGTATTAGGAATTTGGAGGTTTACTGATGCGTATTCGATGGCGCGGACTCGAATTGCCTAGTCTGGTATCAGCAGAAAGGTCCACCATTTCTGCCACCTACGGCAAGTTTACCGCCGAGCCGTTCGAGCGTGGATTCGGCACGACGATCGGCAACAGTCTACGGCGGGTGCTGCTTTCCAGCCTTGAAGGCAGCGCGGTAACACAAATTAAACTCGGCGGCGTCCAGCACGAATTCAGCACCATTCCCGGTGTGGTCGAAGACGTCACCGATATCGTGCTCAACGTCAAGTCGTTGGTGGTGAAAAACTACAGCGAGCAAACCCGGGTGGTGCGTATCGAAAAAAACACCGCAGGGGTGATCACCGGCGCCAACGTTCAAACGGACGACCAGGTCGAGGTCGTCAACAAGGACCACGTCATTGCCACGTTGACCGAGGACATGCCTTTCCTGTTGGAGATGGTGATCGAGAACGGTCGCGGTTACGTCCCGGCCACGGAGCACACGCCACAGGCCCAGGAGATCGGCATTATCCCCATCGACGCGGCCTACAGCCCTGTGATTCGCGTCCGCTACGACGTGGTCGAAACCCGCGTCGGACAAAAAACCAACTACGACAAGCTGACCATGGAGGTCTGGACCAACGGTTCGGCCACGCCGGAGATGGCCGTGGTCGAGGCAGCCAAGATTCTGAGAAAACACCTCAATCCGTTTATCCAGTACACCGAGCTTGGACCGATGGTCTACAGCGAAGCACGCTCGATCGGCGGCACGGGAATCGATCAAGCGACCGAAGCCAAGCTGGCCATGACCCTGGCCGAATTGAACCTCTCGGTCCGAGCAACCAATTGCCTTGAAGCGGAAAATATTATCACCGTTCGAGACCTGGTTGTGATGAACGAAGACCAACTGATGGAGGTGAGAAACTTCGGCGAAACCACTATGATCGAGGTCCACGAGAAGCTTTCCGACATCGGCCTGCGGCTGGGGATGCAATTGCCACTGGTTACAGCCGGTTCGATTTGATAGAAAGAAGGGATTGGGGATTAGGGATTAGGGATTGGGAGGAAGGGATTGGGGATTGGAATTTTGTTTTTCATCCCTTACCTCTTCTCTCCTTCCTCTTCTCTCTTCTTCCTTCCTAATCCCCAATCCCTAATCCCTATTATCCCATGCGACACAAACGACGAGGCCGAAAACTCGGCCGTAATCCGAACCATCAACGTGCGTTGCTGCGGAGTCTGGCCAGCGCCTTGATACTGACCGAGCGCGACGCTGAACTCGACGCTAACGCGCCGAAAGTGAAGGGACGCATTATCACTACGCTGCAAAAGGCCAAGGAGGTCCGGCCGCTGGTCGAGCGATGCGTTACCATTGCCCGACGCGCCTTGCCGTACCAGGAGTCCGCCGATCAGCTCGAGCCGAACGTCGATCGCAACAGCGAAAAATGGCGTTCATGGCGTAACAGCGACCAGTGGTGTGAGTGGAACCGGACGGTTGCCCCGGTGGTGGCCGCCCGACGGCGAGCGTTGAAACTGCTGGGCAACAAGCAGGCGGTCCGGATACTGTTCGATGAGATCGCGCCTCGTTTCGAGGACCGATCCGGCGGCTACACCCGGGTGCTGCGGCTGGCCAAGCCGCGACTGGGTGATTCCGGCACGCAGGCGATTCTCGAGTTCGTCGGCACACACGACCGCGTCAGCCGCGCCGCGCCAAAACCGGCGTTCGAGGACGATTTCGACGAAACCGTCGAGTAGGAAGGCGGAAGGCGGAAGGCGGAAGGGGGAAACTCGGGGTTCACAACATCCCCCTTCCGCCTTCCCCCTTCCCCTTTTCTCAATCACTATCCCCAATCCCCAATCTACATGACTACGGTCGGTCGGCAGGGTTTCGATTTCACCGACCATATGCGTCGGTTATGCGGGGACATGGCCGCTAGGGTCGATGATCTGCGGCACATCGACATGGCCCGGGTGGCCGTCAGCTATTCGCAAACTCGCAAGGCCTCCGAGTACGGGATGTATGCCGCACTAATGCCGATGCGTTTTGCCGGCGGTCGGATACACAAAGTCCGTCGCGGGCAGAAGTGGGGCGTGCAGCGCCTGCACGGCACCGACGGCCGCGAGATGCTCTACATACTGAACTTCTACCTGCCGAGGTTTCTCAACCTGAAGTTTCGTGAGAAGCTGACCACGGTGGTCCACGAACTGTGGCACATCGGTCCGAAGTTCGACGGCGACTCGCGGCGGTTCGCCGGTCGGTGTCACATGCACGGCTCCTCGCAGGCGAGTTACGACGCCCAGGTGGCCGTGCTGGTAGATTGTTACATGGCCTCTGACCCGCCCGGGTCGGTTTACGAGTTCCTGCGATACAATTTTTGCGAGTTGCTGGCCCGCCACGGCCGCATCTTCGGGCGGAAAATCCCGACGCCGAAATTGCTGCGAGTCGGATAGCAGCAAAGCAGAGAGAAGGGAGAAGGGGTGTAGGCATAGTCAATGAATCCTCTCTCCTCTCTCCTTCCTCCTCTCTCCTCTCCCTTCTCCCTTCCCCCTTCGCCCGCCTTCAAGCGGCATTGACATGCCGTCCGGCTGCGATTACCCTGGCGGCCTCAAATCCGGTGCTGTTTTCCTGTCTTCGCTCTCCTGCCAGCCATGCCGCCATTCTTTGGACGAATTGCTTCGCTGCTGCCGGTTTTAGTGACACTGTTGGGATGTGCGAATATCACCAAAACGACGGGCAAATCGCCGCTGACACCGCCGAAAATGTCGCCGGATAGCTGCGTGCTGGATATCTTCTTCGTCCGGTTCCCGTTCGACGACCCGGAGGTCAACACGCTGATGTGGCAGGAGATCGACGAGCAACACTTCCCGCCGCAACTCAGACAACGGCTCAGGAGCAACGGGTTTCGCGTCGGGCTGGTCGGCGGGCAGATGCCTCTTATACTTTCTAAACTCCTGGAACTTGATGAAAAACCGCCGCCGACCGGCGAGGCGTTTTCGACCGAGACTGTCGATTTGGAGGACGAACCTCGGGTGCTGCGGCGTCACTTGCAACTCCGCGCCGGCCGACGCGGCGAGATCGTCGCCTCCGGCATGTATGACCGATTGCCGGTGCTGATCCGCCGGCCGGACCGACTCTGCGGAGAAACGTACTATCAAGCACAGGCAATGCTTGCCGTAAAAACCTTCCCGCAGCGCGACGGCCGCGTCCGGCTGGAACTGGTCCCGGAACTGCACCACGACACGGCCAAACAGCGCTGGGTCGGCAACCAGAGTGTAATGCGGCTGGAAACCGGCCGGCCGCGCCGCGTGTTCGACAACGTGGCCGTGGAGGCTGTGCTCTCACCCGGCGATATGTTGATCCTCGGCAGTCTTTCCCGCCGACCCGGCAGCCTCGGCCATCATTTCTTCACCGAGCAGGCCGACCGCCTGGAGCAGAAGCTACTGGTCATCCGGCTCTCGCAGACGCAACACGACGAGGTGTTCTGCCCGTCGGATGTGCTGCCGTTGTGAAGTCGGTATGCGATAGGCGGCATGAATCCAAAATGTATCAGGGGTCAGGGGCCAGGGGGCAGTCTGAAAACTCGCAAACAACGTTGTTTTCAAAAACTTCCCCCTTCTCCCTCCCCCCTTCCCCCTTCATATTAAAACCCCGAAACCAGCCGGACTACGTCCAGCCCGATGACCCAAACCATCAGGCTGAGGATGAAGATCAGCCCGAGGTAGGTCAGCACGACCTGCACGCGTTCGTCGGCCGGTTTTCCGCGAATGCCTTCCCAGATCAGAAAGACCATCAGCCCGCCGTCCAGCAGCGGGATGGGCAGGAAGTTGATGACCGCCAGGTTCGCGCTTAGCAGCGTCAGGAAGATAAGCAGCTTGGCGGTGCCTTCGTCGGCGGCGCGTTTGGCCACGGTGAAGATGGCTATCGGCCCGCCCAGCGCCTTAATCGAAACCTGGCGGCCGAGCTTGTGAAGAAAACGGTAGACCAACAGCGTCGCGTTGATTGTCTCCTCGGCGCCCAGTTCGGCCGCCTCGCCCCACGTCTCGGCGGTCTGGTAGAAGCAGAACGGCTCGAAGAAGAACCCGCGATCCGGGTTGAACCACCCCTGGGCCTCGGCCGGTGTCAGCACGGCAGTGCGCCGCTGTTCTCGCCGAACCCACTGAAGCTCAACACTGGTGCCCGGCAGCGTGTCTTGCAACGCGTAGATGAACGACGGCCAGTTGCGATGCTCACGACCGAACCGGACGGTCGTCTTCTTCTGAACAAACGGCAGGTCCGGCGGTATGGCATCTTTGTCGGGCGGGATGACCGTCGCACGAACGATCCGATCTCCGGCGCGCAGCCCGGCCGCCGCTGCCGGAGAGCCGTCGATAACCGAACGCACCCGACCCAGCACACGATATGCGATTCCAAGCGAGGGCGCGGTCATCGGGTCGCCGTCGGTCATCGGGGTTTCGTACCAATCGGCCCGGCGCAGCGTAATCGGCAAGTCGACCGTCGGTTCCGTATTGCTTTCCCGCTCGACGGTCAGAGTGATCGTCTCGCCGGCGCGTCGGCCGAGCCGATCGCCAAGTGTCATCGGGTCGCCGGGCGGTCGGCCGTCGATCTTGACGATTTTCTCCCCCGGTCGGATTCCCGCCGCTACGGCCGGAGAGCCTTCCTGCACCGCGCTGATCTCGCCCAACTCCATTACCAGCCCCAGCCGGCGCATGGGGTTTGGCGGCACGTCGATGGTTACTGCCTGGTCCTTTCGCTCGACGGTAACCTTCAGCGTCTCATCGCTGTGCAACGTCAGGCACGAGTGCAACTGAGCGTAGTCGTCGATCGGCACGTCGTCGATCCGGACGATCCGGTCGCCCAGTTCGAATTTCGGCCTTGCCTTTGCCGCTGCGGAACCGGGCCGAACTGCTATTTCTTCGGGCAACAGGCTGGTGGTCCATGGGTTGACCACGCCGATTATCGGCAGCAACCCGGAGCTGTCGGGCATGACGTTGAACTTCAACGGCTGCTGGGCGCCCGGGCGGCTGACGACGATCGGAATCCCGTTGTCGATGTCGCCCAGCGAGACGGCCTCGCGCAGGTCGCGGAAGCGTTGGACCTTACGGCCGCCGATTTCGATAATCCGGTCGCCCACCTTCATGTTGACCATCCAAGCGGCTTTGCCCGGAACGATCCCGCCCACGCCGCACACAATCTGCTTCACGCCCATCTTATAGGCGACCATTGCCATCAGAAACGCGAAGATAAGATTCATTACCACGCCGGCCGAGATGATGGCCATACGCTTCGGCACGCTTTTGGCCAGGAAGCTGCGTGGATCGTACAGCGCGGCGGCGGCCTCGTTCGGGTCGATCTTTTCACTACGCGCGGTGCGAGCATCGCCGCTACACGTCGTGGTGTCGTCCTGTTTTGCCCGATCGATCTCCTCTTGCAGCTTGGCGGGGTTGTCCTCCTGGCCGAGCATTTTGACGTATCCGCCCAGCGGCAGTATGCCGATCCCGTATTCCGTCTCTCCCAAGGTGAGCCGACAGAATCGCCATCCGCCGATGTCGAACCCCAGATAGAACTTCTCGCACTTCACGCCGCACAGTTTGGCGACCACAAAGTGCCCCAACTCGTGGACAAAGATGACCATGCCAAGGCCGACGACGACCTTCGCAACGGCGATCCACATACCGGGGTCCAACCAACCGGACGCAATCAGGCACAAATCCAACGTATTATCTCCCGTCTGGCCCAACCGTCCGCCTCGAGCACCTGCTGTAGCGTCGGATTTGGGTCGAAGTTGTGATGTTCAAGTATTTCTCGGCACGCCGGCACAATCCGGCTGAACCCAAGTTTTCCGTCTAGGAACGCAGCCACGGCGGCCTCGTTCGCACCGTTTAGCACTGCACCGGCGGTGCCGCCCGCGCCGGCCGCCTCCAGGCCAAGCCGCAACGCACCGAACCGCTCGAAGTCCGGCGGCTCGAACTGAAGTGTCATCGCACTGCCCCAATCCAACTTCGACGCCGTTCCCTCGCACCGCCGCGGCCAGCTTAACGCATATTGGATCGGCAGCTTCATGTCCGGAGGACTCATCTGTGCAATGACCGAACCGTCTATATATTCTACCATAGAATGGACGACCGATTGCGGATGAATCACCACGCCGATCTGGTCCGCGTCAAGGTCGAACAGCCATCGGGCCTCGATGATCTCCAGCGCCTTGTTCATCATCGTGGCCGAATCGACCGTAATCTTCCGGCCCATGTCCCAGGTGGGATGCGCCAGCGCCTCGGCCACCGTTACCCGCTCCAACTGCTCGTCGGTGTAGTTGCGGAACGGCCCGCCGCTGGCGGTGAGCACCACCCGGCGTACCTCCTCGCGACGGCCCGCCTGCAATGCCTGGAAGATTGCGCTGTGCTCGCTGTCTACCGGCAGTAGGATTGCCTGGCGTTGTTTGGCCAGTTTTGTCACCAAAGGCCCGCCGACAACCAGGCTCTCCTTGTTCGCCAGTGCAACTGTCTTGCCGGCCTCCAGCGCCGCCCAGGTGCCTTGCAACCCGGCGCTGCCGACAATGGCCGAAACCACTATATCGACATCGTCCTGGGTGACCACCTCGGCAATCGCATCCGGGCCGACGAGCAACTCGACGCCGTCCGGCAGCGAGGAGAAGTCGTGCCGGGCGGCCGCGTCCGGGTCGGTCACGACGATCTGTCTTGGCCGGACCGCTCGGGCCTGCTGTTCCAGCAGCTTCGTGCCGGAATGTGCCGATAGCGCCACCGCACGCAATTTGCCGTCCGAGGCAGCGATTACCTCCAAGGTACTGCGGCCGATACTCCCGGTCGAACCCAGCACAACGACATTTTTCACACGGTCACTCATGCACTGGCTAAGGGGCCGACGGGACTTAGCTGTAAACACCGTATTGTAACC